>NZ_JBWKVH010000042.1:0-68885 GCF_059421605.1 Cupriavidus sp. GW821-FHT02F09 | reverse complement strand
CGAACGATATGCCCATGTCCACGAAGCCTTCCTGTCCCTTGCCTGTTCACTGATTTGCTGGAGCAGGCTAAAACCCTGCATGAACTAATTTCGCAACAGCTTCTTAGGAACGGCCAAGTCTATCTTTCGGTTCGGCGAGGAATAAATGCAAGCTTCTTTCCCGTAGCAACCGGACCGATCGCCTGTTTCCCCGCCAAAGGCAAGCGTGCCCAGCGCAGCATGAGTCGAAGTATGCGGGTCCGCACAGACCAAGAGCATCCGGCTGAGGGATGCCTTGCTCGGGTCCAACGACATACACGATCGCCCTGGCGGTCCTCGCCGAAGAGAACCTGGACAATGCCGAATTTTTCGATGTTCCTAGCCAGAAGTTCCGCCGCCGGCTTTGCTCGATGTCGATGCTTGCTGTTAGCTCGCGCCGCCTGGTGGACGCACCGTGATCGGGTATGCGGAAACTCTGATCCGGCCCACACATCTCAATACTGCGGCCCGCTAGAAACGCGAGAGCATAACCAGCCTGGAAAAGGTGGCACGCCACGTGCAGCAGCGACTGACTATCGTCGTTTTGCAGAATGGCGTGGGCGTCCCAGATCTTAGTGATCTGGCTTCGATGACGACTCCCCTGGCTCCCGCGCACGCCGCTCCAAGCCCGCTTCTTCCTACTCCTTATGTATTCCAAGATCAGATATCAGCTTGACCATGTCGGCCACATCACGTTTGAGAAACTGATTGAATTCGATTGGTGATACGGCCATGCGCTCCATGCCGTCCGGCTCGAAGCGCTCGCGCAGCTCCTTGCTGGCGGTGGCACTCTGCATCGCATCCGCCAGTCGCTGAACCACGTCCTTCGGTGTGCCTGCAGGCGCCAGCAGCGACATGTAAAAATAGTTGCTGAAGTTCGGCAGCCCCTGCTCGGCAACGGTCGGGACGTTCGGGTACGCGGGCAGTCGCCCGGTTGATGTAACTCCAAGCGCTTTCAACTGTCCGTTCTTGACCATGGCAGAGGTGTTCGTTACCCCATCAAACATCATTGTTACGCGCCCACTCACAAGATCCGGATATACGGCACCGTTTCCTTTGTAGGGCACGTGAAGCATTCTGACGTTCGCCTGTTGAAAAAATGACTGGGCCGCCAGATAAGGCGTCGTACCGATCCCCCCCGATGCGAAGGTCATGGTTCCGGGATGATTCTTGGCCCGCGCGATGAACTCTGCGACAGTTTTGTCTGGTTGACCTGGCCCTACCAGGACAAACCATGGTGATCGGTACATCGGACCGATGCCTGTAAAGTCTTTCAAGAGATCGAAGCCCGGGTCGTGCCTCACGGCCGGCAGAGCAGTGATGGTGTTGGTGGCGGCGAGGAGTGTGTAGCCATCGGCCTGCGCGCTCTTCACATACCGTACACCTACCAGTGTGCCTCCGCCGGGACGGTTTTCCACGACAACTGACTGGCCCAGCGTTTCTGACATCTTCTGGGCCACAAGTCGGCTTACCAAGTCGAGCAAGCCGCCGGGGGCAGAGGGCACCACGAGGCGTATTGGCTTGGTCGGATACTGATCGGCCGCCGTCGCCGATGTGGGGTTGGCAAGTGCAAGAGAGGCGCCGAATGCTGACACAACCAGGGTACTGATGAAAGAGGTCTTCATGTCCGATGTCTCCATTGGTTATTGGGTGCCACTGCCTCGCCGGAAGCTTCAGGTGAGTGGGGCACTATCCGTTTCAGCGCAAGCCAGACGTCTTTCGAGTCAAGCGTGCGGCACGCTTTAGCTTTGGTAACGTCCAGTTCAGCGACGCTATCGCGCAGAGGTCGCATAGCAATCGCCATGCCAGAGCGGCGGCTGGGCCATCTTTGGTAGGAGAAGCCGGCAAAAAACCCGGTGATGCTAGGCTTCTTGCACGCCAACAATGTTTAGTAGTGTCTTCGCATGTCGCTGGTGCAGACATACTCTTCAGGTGAGAGCACCTATCGATGACGTCTAAGGGGCATTAGGTCGCACGCGTTCGCGATGCCCGATGCCAGTATTCTCGTCGCATAGGTGAGGTCGCAGAAGCGGGGTCTACGGATCGCTACAGTGGCAGGGGCGCCGCAAGGTGCACCAATGGGATTTCGTTTTTCTTCTTTGGCACATATTTTGCATTGAGAAAGGCTGTCGAAGGCCGCCATTCATGGCGATGTCGGCGCCCACTTATTTCTTTCAGAGCATTCGTAGAGGAACACCTTATGAAATCCACCTCCGAGTCCAATCGCGTGTACCAGGCGACTGGCGATTCCGTCCGCATATACGAGCACGTACCGCAGCTAGCGCGCATTCGCAAGGAAGTGCTCCTGGGCGACGTCTGGAAGCAGCCTGAACTCGCGTACCGTGACCGAATCCTGGTCACTCTCGGCGTGCTGGCCGCAGGTGGCAAGGTCGAGGAAATGAAGGCGTGGATGGCCCGCGGTGTTGAAGCCGGCATCGCCCTCGACGAACTGCGAGGCCTGATCGTGCAGGTGACTTTCTACGCGGGCTGGCCTGCTGGCCTGAGCGCCGGCAAAGCTGCACTCGACTTGTTTGAGGCCGAGGCCAGCTAAGGAACTGACTGTTATGAATATCGGATATATCGGCCTGGGTGCCATGGGATCTGCGCTTGCGCGTCGGCTCGTGGGCGCCCACAAACTCATCGTGTGGGACATCAATAGCGCCGCCGCCGGGGCAATCGAAGAACTGGGTGCAGTTGCGGCACCTTCGGCGGCGGAGCTGGCGCGCCGGTGCGACATCGTGCTGCTGTGCCTGCCACGCAGTTCCGACGTGCGCCAACTGGTATTCGGCCCTGCGGGCTTGGCCGAGGGCCTTGCCGCTGGCAAGCTGGTCATCGACCAGACCAGCGGCGTGCCAGGTGAGACCCGCGAGATCGCCGCCCAGTTGGCCACGCAGGGTGTTGAGATGATCGACGCGCCCGTCTCTGGCGGCGTCGTCGGCGCTGATGCGGGCACGATCACGATCATGGCCTCCGGCCCGGAGGAAAGCTACCAGAAGGCGCTGCCGGTGCTGAGAGCGATCAGCCCCAACGTGTTCCGTTGCGGCAACGGCGTTGGGGATGGGCAGGCGATGAAGCTCGTCAACAACCTGCTGAGCGCAGGTTGCCGGCTGTCGTTGCTTGAGGTCGTTGCCATGGGTAGGAAAATGGGGTTACCGCTCGCAGCGATTACGGACGCGATCAACAAGGGCTCAGGGCGAAACCGGGCGTCGAAGCTCACGTTGCAAGACCTCGCCGATGGCAAGTTCACTCCCTCGAACTTCGCCATGTCGCTGATGCTCAAGGACATGAATCAGGCAATCCAGCTGGGAAGGGAGTGCGGTGCGCCCACGACCCTCACGACCTTGGTACGCGGGCTGCTGCAGATCGGCGTGAGCACGCTAGGCGAGAAGGCGCAATTGGAGAAGGTCATCGACCTCATCGAGTCTATGGCAGGGACGCGCATCGTCGACCCTTCAGAGGTCGCAGTGGCGCAACCCGCCGCCGCCGCGCCTTCGTCGGGCCAGGCTGAAGTGCGCATCGGCTACGTGGGGCTAGGCACAATGGGCGGGGCGCTGGCGCGCCGCATGATGCTGTCGCACAAGGTGCAGGTGTTCGACACGCGCGCCGAGGTCGTACGCGCGTTCGAAGCCGAGGGCGCCGTCGCCGCCGTAGACCTGCCCTCGCTCGCTCGCGAGTGCGACGTCATTTTCCTTTGCGTGCCCACCTCGGCCATCGTGCGCGAGGTGATCTTCGGCAAGGGTGGCTTGGCAGAAGGTCTCTCACCCGGCAAGATCGTCGTGGACCAGACCACCGGCGATCCGACGATGACCCTCAGCATTGCGACTGACTTGCAGAAGCTCGGCGTGCAGTTGGTCGATGCCCCGGTTGCCGGCGGCGCGCGCGGTGTCGTGGCCGGCACGATTGCCATCATGTCCGGTGGCCCCCCCGACGCGTTTGCAGCAGTGCGGCCGATTTTCGCGTCGATCAGCCCAAACATCGTGTACTGCGGAAAAACGGGAAATGGCCACATAGCCAAGCTGATCAACAACGCGGTATCGACCTGCAATTGCCTGCTTACCTACGAGGCAGCTTCCATCGCGGTAAAGTACGGTCTCAAGCTCGCCGATGTGGCGACGGTGATCAACAAGAGTACAGGATGGAGCGGCGCCTCCGAGCGTATCCTGCCGACGCTGTCCGAAGGCAAAGCGACGGCCGACTTCCAACTGCAACTGATGGTGAAGGACCTGAAGCTGGCAGGGCGGATGGCTATGGAATGTGGTGCGCCGATGCTCATTGCCAACACGGTATGCAATCTGTACGAGATGGGTATGAACAAGCTTGGTGGGACCGCCAACATCGACTCTATGGCAGAGTTGTACGAATCCATGTCCGATATCAAGTTCGCGGGCGCCTAGAAGGCCAACTTTCATCGGGGAGGATGTTACCGATGAGAGGTCGGATTGAGTGGCCTCGGCGTTAGGTCTGCGAGATCCGCGGCTGGCACTCGCAGCGATATCGCAAGGCCCCGCTTCCGTGCCCTCGTGCGTACACGATAGAGAGGGCGATCTCGATGGTGCGACATGTTCGGCAAGGGCTTCTCGCATCGCGTCAAGGCGGCTCGCCGCAAGCCAGGCAGCGCGTGGCATATCGACGAAATGTTAGTCACGCTGCGCGGCGAGCCTTATCTGCTGTAGCGAGCGGTTGAGCAGCACGGTGCCGAACTCGATATCCTGCTGCAGAAGCGGCGCGACAAGGCTGCGGCCAAGCAGTTTCTTCAAGCGGGTTTTCGTCTCGTGACCTGAAGGGCCGCACAGGATAGTCACCGAAAAACTGCGCAGCTATCCGGCAGAACGAGCCGACATTCCGGAGCTCACAGATGTCAGGCACGTGTTCGTCAAAGCCAGGATCGTGTCAATAGCCGGGCCGAAAGCCATCAGCCTACGCGTGAACGCGAGCGGCAGATGCGCGGCTTCCGACTTCCTGAACGGACACAGGTTTTCCTGACGAGCTTTGGCCCGATCCGGCAGCACTTCGCGCTCAAACGACATTCTCTACGCGCTTCGCTCTATTGCAAACACCTCAGCGAACGCTTTGCCTTGTGCGATCGGACACGGCAAGCGCGCGGGAGCTCGACTGGGCATACGCCAGTCCGTTTTCGGCATAAATACCGCGAAGCGAGACCTGCGTCAGTCCGCGAGCTCGATGCCAGTCGCCCGCGACGCATGATGGCCGATGTGAGTCGCGCGAAAGTGGCCGGCGTGCGTCTGTGACGACGGAAAGGCTGTCTCCACCGCATACATGTGTCGTTGACTGATACACACAGCCAGTCAAACAACCACTTCGGCATCACTCAACCAGAACTAGTCCTGGCCAAGGTTGGATGTGGCCTTCGCGGTGACAACAACGACACCGCACGCCGTGCTTGGCTCGACGCGGGCGGCCGGGTCGGGAGCATGCATTCAGTGTTGCCGCCTCGAAAAGGTACGGGTGTCGCGAAGTTGATGCTGTCGCTCAGATAGCCGGTGAGACATCAGGAGGCGCAACAAGCCGGGATCGGAGATGGTATGCGACTTGCTTTTATGGACTGGGCGTCGGCTGGGACCACAATTGTCAGGTTTCGGGTTGATCGCCGCAGTCTGAATTGGCAACTGCCTTCCTTCTTCGTGTTAGCGGTAGCGGGGCATGCAGCTAAGGCTCTGCCAGTGTGTTGTCGCCGATATCTTCTTTTAGACGGGGTTTCCACGTCGAAAGAGGTATCCGGGGCCACTCGTTCATGATCGTCCGGATCGTCTTGGGCGACCGGCGTATCGTGATCTTCGTGATGATTCAGACAATATATATAACGGTCCAGGAGACATTCATGTATTGCATATTGCACCTGCGAGGCAGACCATCGCGCGCCATCTCGCCGTCGTGGGGACCCCCCTGCAGATCATCGTCTTTCGTCCGGTCGGTTTTATGCAGGAGCTAGGCAAATGAGCAGCAACGTTAGCCTTATCAGCGAAACAGCCGGCGTCGCGGACTCTGACAACCGCCTGTTCCGCAAGCTCACGGTTCGCATCATGCCCATTCTCTGGCTGGTGTATTTCTTCAACTATCTGGACCGCACGAACGTCGCTTACGCGCACTTGCGCATGAGAGACGATCTCGGGTTCAGCGACGCCGTTTTCGGTCTTGGTGCCAGTCTTATTTTCTTCGGTCTGATCGCTTTTGAGATTCCAAGCAACATCATTCTCGCGCGCATAGGCCTTCGCAAGACGCTATTCCGCATCATGATTCTTTGGGGGCTTTGCAGCGCTGCGATGAGCCTTGTGTCGACCCCCACGGAGTTCTACATTTTGCGCTTCCTGATCGGCACGTTCGAGGCCGGACTGGTGCCGGGCGTACTGTATTACCTCACACTTTGGTATCCCAGTCAGCGACGGGGTCAACCATCCGCGCTGTTCTACACGGCGCCGAGTTGCGCGGGAATCATATCGGGTCCGATAGCCGGTTTATTCATGACTTATCTCAACGGTGTCGGTAATCTTCAAGGCTGGCAATGGCTGTTCATCGCGGAAGGGCTGCCGTGCGTGGTGCTTGCATTTGTTGCGTACACATTCCTCTCGGACAGCCCGGACAAAGCAAAATGGCTGACTCCCGAAGAATCCCAACGCGTGCAGCAACTCATTCGGGACGGCAATGTGGCACATCACACGCTTGATCGCCAGGAACTGCTCAGTGTGCTGCGCGACCCCCGTCTTTGGGTATTGGGCGTCGTCGGGTTCCTGATGCTTATCTCGCTATTTGGACTAACGTTTTGGCAGCCTAGCCTGCTGAAAGGGATGGGGCTGTCTGTCCTGCAAGTCGGCCTCTACTCGGCTTTTCCCTCGCTTTGCGGTGTCGTGGCTTCAGTGATCGTGGCCAGACACTCGGATGCCACAGATGAACGATGCTGGCATTACATCATGTGCGCACTGACGGCGGCCACTGGACTCCTACTTACAACATTTTTCCCCACGAACATGCTACTGACCTTGCTCAGCCTGTGCGTTACCTGGACTGGCCTGACCAGCGCGTATGCCATGCTGTGGACATTTCCCGGACGTGTGTTCAGTGGGAGGGTAGCGGCGACGGGCCTCGCCATCATCACGGTCATTCATGGTAGTGCTGGAATCGTGGGCCCCTATGGCCTCGCCCTTCTCAAGACCGCCACCGGCGGTTTTACCATAAGTCTGTACGTGGGGAGTGCTCTTTTGGTCGCGTCCGTATTGCTTTTCTACCCATTCTTCTCGCGAAAATCTGCGATTCGACCAAAGCGGCAGTCCGGAAGGCGATGACCGACACCGCAAGGGAGGAACCTGGGATGCTGGCGGTGAAACGGATGGTTCGGCCGGTTTGTCGACAAGCTCGCCGAGTCGCACCTTGGTCCACTCATGATCGCCATTTGTCGGGCATATCAAGTGCTACGCGCCTCAGACGCCGCTGAACCGGGGGCGGTTCCGGGCTGCAAAAGCTGCGGCCAAAAGTGTGGGACGACTGCGCGGCTGCGTCTGTAAGCGTAGCAACTGTCGAGTTTGATTAGTACTTTTCTGGTATCGACGGAGGTCTGTCCCTCTCGTCGGGCACCTGTGATGGCCTGTGGCGCGGGCGTCCCCAGCGGAATCATCAGATCCATCGGGACGGGGCAGCTCGCTACGCCGCGCCGCCGCTCCTGGATTCGCAGACCATCCAGAGGCGATGCGTTGCCCAACCAGCACCGACAACGTCGATTCCGCCTCTTTGCTCAGAGGGTAAGGCGGCATCCGACACGACCTTGATGGCCTGGACCACGTAGTGGTTGTCGACTGTTGGGCGGCCCCACAGGTCGCGCAGCGGGCGCACCCGCGGGCAGGCGAACGGACGACACCTTGCGGGCGAACGCGAAGGGCGCGGTGTCGACCGAGCGGGGCTCGACATCATAGAGTCCGTCTTCACGGACATAAGCCTTCATGTCGATGCACGATGATGAGTTTCCCGGCGTGGGGAAGGGCCGATCGGGGCATGGGGAGAACCTTGGGCTTCGCCTTTGTGATGTCCGCGATGCTGACGGGCGTGCGGAGTTATCGATCACGCGGGCAAGAAGCCCATGCCCCTGCAGTGACCACCTGGGCCGCCTGTACCCGGCGAACTGACCGGGAGTGCCACTAGTGTCACTGGCGTGTGCGTGCTGAGGACACTTGTGTTGGTTCCGTAGACACTGCGCGTCGCCGCCAGCTTGGCGGCCCGATGCCCCGGCGGGTGGTGGTGCCGCCGCGAGGCTCGCTGGAGATACCCGCCACTCCTTCCTGGGGCGCTCGTGGGCCTTCTCTGATACATCTTGGGGTGCTACCCATCCCGGCCTCCATGGAGGTTTTCCGATCTGGCACTCCAATTGCTTAGGTAAGTTCGTAACGACGCGAGAAGCCGTCACGGCGGACTCGCAATGCTAGTCACGACTTTCCTATAAGACCCGGAGAAACTGATGCCGTCTGCTGTGCCGACTTCAACCCCCACCCCGACGACCAATGTCGGGCTCCAACGCGCGCTGGCATGGATAGAGGCTGGACCCAAGCGGCTTCTGATCGGTGGCGAATGGGTCGAGGCGAAATCCGGAAAGACATTCGAAACGATCAACCCGGCCACCGAACAGCTGCTGACCACGGTGGCTGAGGCCGACAGCGCTGACGTCGACGCCGCCGTGGCCGCGGCACGACGCGCCTTCGAGGCACCGACGTGGACCGGCATCTCGCCGCATGCACGAGCCCGGCTGCTGCTCACGATCGCTGATGCCGTGGAACGCAACGCACAAGAACTGGCAGTGCTGGAGTCTCTCGACATGGGAGCACCACTGTCAACCACCATGGCACGCGCAGCGCAGGTGGCCGACATCTTTCGCTACTATGCCGGCTGGACAACAAAAATCTGCGGCACCACCAACCCGACGGACGCGGCTCGCTTTCAATACATGTTGCGCGAACCTATGGGCGTCTGCGCTTTGATCAACGCGTGGAATGTGCCGCTCGTGATGGCAGCCAACAAGATCGCTCCTGCGCTGGCCTGCGGCAATACCGCCGTGCTCAAGCCGGCCGAGCAGGCACCACTCACAACCCTGCGACTGGCGGAACTGATCGAGGAAGTCGGGCTGCCGCCCGGTGTCCTGAATATCGTCCCCGGCTATGGTGCGACCGCCGGCGCGGCCATGTCCGCCCACTTCGACATCGACAAGATCGCGTTTACGGGCTCTACGGCAGTAGGTCGCCAGGTGCTACAGGCGTCCGCAGGCAATCTGAAGAAGGTTTCACTGGAGTTGGGGGGCAAGTCTCCTAACATCATCTTTCCGGATGCTGACCTCGAAAAGGCGCTGGCGGCGGCCGTCGACACCTTCTGCAGAAACTCGGGGCAGATCTGCTCTGCTGGTACACGCTTGTTCGTGCACGAAAGCCTGCACGAGCAGGCCACGGAGTGGGTGACCAAGATCGCAGCGACCTACAAGGTGGGCTCGCCCTTCGATGCGGACACCAAGCTGGGACCGCTGATCTCTCAACGCCAGATGGAGCGCGTTCTGGGCTACGTGGACGTTGGCAAGAGCGAGGGCGCGCGTCTATCGCTGGGCGGCACTCGGCTGGGCGATGTCGGCTACTTCGTGGAGCCGACCGTCTTCAGCAGCGTTTCCAACACCATGGCGATTGCACGCGAAGAGATCTTTGGCCCGGTGCTGTCCATCATTCCCTTCAAGGACGAGGATGACGCAGTGTTCAAGGGCAACGACACGGAATACGGTTTGGCGGCCGCTGTTTGGACGCGGGACGTGAGCCGCGCTCACCGGGTGGCTCGCGCACTCAAAGCAGGCCGTGTCTGGATCAACACCTATGCTGAAGGTGATCCAGTCATGTCTTTCGGTGGCTACAAGCAGTCCGGCTACGGGCGTGAATTGGGCGCCGAGTCCATTGACGCGTACACGCAGACCAAGTCGATCCTGATGCGGCTGTAGAGTGCAACGACGACACCCAGGGGCAACACTGGTCGTCCATCGAATGTGGTTGATAACAAAGCTGAATGGAGACATGCCGCAGGGGGAGCACACACGCCGGAGAGGCGGGTCCGCGCCGATGCCAGGTGCCGCCGGTGTCGCTACGCCCGCCGCGGGTCTCCATCGGCTGATCTGTCGAGAGACTGAACTTGGAAAACTACGATTACATCGTCATTGGTGCAGGGTCTGCGGGTTGCGTGGTGGCACGCCGGCTGTCGGACAATCCGGCGTGCCGGGTGCTGCTGCTAGAGGCTGGCCCGCCAAGCGAGGGCGATTTCTGGGTGCGCACGCCTGCCGGTATGGGCAAGCTGTTTCAGCATGAGCAACTTAACTGGCGGTATTTCACCGAACCTGTGCCGACGCTGCGCAACCGGCGCATCTATTGGCCACGCGGCAAGACCCTTGGAGGCAGCAGCGCCATCAATGGCATGGTGTATATCCGCGGCCATCGTGAGGACTACGAGCATTGGGCCGAGTTGGGCAACGCCGGCTGGGGCTGGGACGACGTGCTTCCTTACTTCCGGCGCGCTGAGACGAACTGCCGGGGTGCGGGAACGTACCGCGGCACCGATGGTCCATTGGTGATCAGTGACCCGTCCGTCAAGCATCCGTCCGCGTTCGCGTTCCTCGAGGCGGCCCGGCGGAACGGCATTCCCACGCTCGACGAGTTCAATGGCGTCGAGATGCACGGTGCCGGGTTCCTGCAAGCCACCATCAGCAAGGGCATTCGCCAGTCCGCGTACGAAGCCTACATCGTGCCAGTCAGGCAGCGCGCCAATCTCGTGGTGCAGGCCAGCACGCTGGTGCGCCGTATCGTGTTCCGAGACCGGCAGGCCGCCGGCGTGGAGGTCATCGAGAACGGGCACGCCCGGACTATCGCTGCGCGCCGCGAGGTGATCGTCTGTGCAGGCGCGCTGAGTTCCCCCCATTTGCTGATGCTGTCTGGCATCGGCGACAGCAACATGCTTCAGCGCCATGGCATCACCTCGGTGGTGGACTCACCCGGCGTCGGCCGCAATCTGCAGGACCATTTCGTGGTGCGCGTGCAGGCCCGTGCAACCCGGGAAAGCTCATACAATCATGCGCTGCGCGGCTGGCGGAAGTACTGGGAAGGGATGCGCTATGTTGCCACGCGGCGCGGCTACCTCGCGCTCGGGTCGTCGATGGCCGCGGCCTTCGTCCGCAGCGGGCCAGAGGTGGACCACGCCGACCTGGAAATCAGCTTCCGGCCGATGACGTTCCGCTATCGTGCGACCGGCAGCGTGGAGGTCGACGACTATCCCGGTATCAGCGCCTCGGTCTACAATATGCGGCCCGCCTCGCGTGGCGAGATCCTGCTGCAATCGGCCGATCCGCTGCAGCCTCCCGCCTTCGTGCCGAACTACCTTGGCGATCCGCGTGACGTCAAGGTGATGCTTGCCGGCCTGTACGAGATTCGCCGGATTTTCGCTACGGAGCCGCTCGCCTCCCGTGTGGTCAGCGAGATAGCGCCAGGTCCGGACTTCCGCACCGATGAACAACTGATCGACTACATGGAGCGCGAGGGCCAGTGCGCCTTCCATCCAGCCGGAAGCTGCATGATGGGCACCGGCGCCATGGCGGTCGTCGATGAGCGTTTGCGGGTACGCGGCGTCGAGCGACTGCGCGTGGTTGATGCGTCGATCATGCCGACCGTTACGTCCGGCAATACCAACGCCCCCACTATCATGATCGGCGAGAAGGGTGCCGACATGATCGCCTCCGACGCAGCGCCGGCCCGCGAGGTGTCCGCCTAAACGTATCCAGGCGGGCGGCTGCCTCCGCCTTCCCCGACAGCTTTGATTCACGGGCCGTGTCCGCGCCAGGCGGAAACGGCCCGTGACGGCTGGCGTCTTCAGTCGACCTTCGCGCCGGAAGCCTTGATGATGGGGGCCCATCGCGTGACCTCCGACCGGATGAAGGCGCCGAATTCCTCGGACGAGGTAGTGGACGGCGTACCGCCATTCTCTCTGACCTTCTGCACGACCTCCGGCGAGTTGGTCGCTGCAACACTAGCCTTGTTAAGCTTCTGCACCAGTTCCGGTGCCATGCCCGGCGGCGCGATCACGCCATACCAGGCGGTCGCTTCGAAGCCGGGGTAACCCTTCTCGGCGATCGTCGGCACATTCGGCAGCGCGGGACTCCGCTGGGCCGAGGTCACGGCGAGCGGCACGACCTTGCCGGCACGGATCTGCTGCAGGCCGGCGGCGAGGCTGGCGAAGGTGATCGGGACCTGATTGCCCAGCACATCGACCATTGCGGGGCCTTCGCCCTTGTACGGCACGTGGCTGATCTTGACGTGCGCGACGGTCCTGAGCATCTCGACGCTCAGGTGCTGGGTGGTCCCGTTGCCGCCGGACGAGATGCTGTATTTGTCCGGGTTGGCCTTGAACAGCCGGATCAGGGCGTCAAGGTCCCTGATCCCGAGGGCGGGGTTCACCACTAGTACGTTTGGCACGAAAGCGAAACGGGTGATGGGCGTCAGGTCCTTGCGCGGGTCGTAGGGGAGCTTGCCGAACAGCGATACATTGACCGCCAGCGGTCCATTAGTCGCGAAGCCTAGCGTATAGCCGTCGGGAGGTGCTTTGGTAACGAGGTCGACGCCGAGGTTTCCGCCCGCGCCGGGCTTGTTGTCGACCACGACCGTCTGCTTCAACTGCGCGGACAGCGCTTTCGCGTAGAGACGCGAGAGGTAGTCGGTCGGCCCGCCTGCTGCGAACGGGACCACCAGCCGGATGGGTCTAGAGGGATAGTTGTCCGCCGATGCGCTGCCAGCGCCAAGACCGAGTAACGCGATGGCGGCATGCAGGGTTCCGATGGTCTTTGCTTTCATTTTCCGATTCCGTCATGAACGCGACCGGTGCGCCGCAACCTGGGGCGACCGGCGCTAATAAGTGTCTGCCTGCCATCGCGTCTGCCAGGTTCATGGCGTCAGGCGCATGCAGGTCGTTTGCGTGAAAGGAGTAGTTGCCAATCCCGGCGCGGGTCGCTCGACAGCCGGGGCGGCCAGCGGTCGCGCAGCGATCGTCGCTGCCACGACAGAAGTCAACACATCATTTCGCTCCCCCTGCTACTCGCGCGTGTCAATTTGGCCCCGGTGGCACAGCGCGCGCCATTGCCGCGCAGTCGGTAGCTTCCGTTTTGTATTGGATGCGGCGATCGGATCGGCGGCGGCCGGCCCGACACAGGCCAGCCGGTCTGCGGATCCGGGACTTCCGTTTTCAGGTGGTCGCGCCGCTGGCGACCAGTGCTGCGATGTCGTGGTCGGTCAGGCCCGCCTGCTGCAGGATCTCACCGCTGTGCTCGCCGAGCCCCGGCGCGAGGCGCCTCACCTGGGCCGGACTACGGCTGAACGTAACCGGTGGCTTGACCTGCGTGATGCGACCCAGGCTCGGGTGCTCCGCCTCGAAGAAAGTGCCGGCGGCACGCAGGTGCGGATCGCTGAACAGGTCCTCGAGCCGATTGACGGGAGCCGCCGGAATGCTCAGTTCCCGGCACTGCTCCAGCCAGAACGCGCTGGTCTGCCCGGCGATGAGCTCGGCCAGCACGGCATACAGTGTTTCGTAGTTCTCGCTGCGGCGTGTAGGCGTCGTATAGCGCGGATCATCGGCAAGGTCGGGGCGCGCCGCGAGCCGGAAGAAGTCCCGCCAGTTGCGATCGGTATAGGGCAGCATGCAGATGTAGCCATCGAGCGTCCGGTGCGGCTTGCGCAGCTGGCTCATCACCCTCGGGTAGCCCGCCTGCCCATGGTCCCGGTCAAAGGCCCGTTCCCACAGATGTTCGACCATCATGAACGACACCATCGACTCGAACATTGGGACCTCTAGGCATTGGCCCTCGCCGGTTCGAGCGCGGTGTAGTAGCGCGGCCAACACGCTGTAGGCGATCGTCAGCCCGCATACCTTGTCGCCGACGATGGTCGGCGTGAAGCGCGGCTCGCCCGCCAGGTGGCCATTCAACGCCGCGAGCCCGCAGACGCCCTGGATCATGTCGTCATACGCGGGGTCGAGCGCATAAGGGCCCGCCTTGCCGTAGCCGTAGGCACCGCAGTAGACGATATCTTCACGCGCCGCCCTGACATCGTCATACGTCAGGCCCAACCGCGCGATTGCATCCGGCCGCATCGAATGCACGAACACGTCGGCGCCCGCGGCCAGACGCAGCAGTGCGTCGCGTGCCACCGGTTGCCGCAGGTCCAGCACCAGGCTGCGCTTGTTGCGGTTCACGGCAACGTGGATCGGTCCCATCGCGGGCCGCTCTGCAGAGCCCATATGCCGCATGATGTCGCCGTCTGGGCTCTCGACCTTAATCACGTCAGCGCCTAGGTCGCCAAAGATCTGCGTGGCGAACGGACCCATCACGACCGAGGTCAGGTCCAGCACGGTGAAGCCAGTCAGGGGGCCGGGCATGTTGTGTCTCCTTAATTGTTGGCATATCGCGCAGCTATGATTGGAATTGAACAACGCAATTCGCGTGCCAGTCGACGAGGCTTACGATGCGCGGCATCGTGGCAGCGAATGCCGGCTCTTCGTGGCCGCGAGTGTGTGCCGAACGGACACTGTGACTTCGTGCCGCACATGGTTGCGGCCTTGCCGCGTTTCGCGCCATTCCGATCTTCCTCCCTGGTGCTACCCGGTTTCCCAGGCAAGGAGGCGTTATTCCTGCTGCCGCTTCGCCGGAACGAGGACTCTTCCTCGGCAGGTGATGGTGGAGCGTGGCACGGGCTTTGCATCTCGACTCACACACCAAAAAAAGGATCCGGTGATCGTGTCGCTGGCAGGGCGTTGCGAATGCCGATCCACCATCCATTGAAGGAGACAATCCGATGAGAACGCGAGTACAGAACCTCTTCCGTGCATCCATGCTGGCCGTGCTCGCGCAGGGCATTGCCGCAACGGCGACGCAGGCGGCCGAACCATTTCCCGGCAAGCCAGTCCGCATCATCGTGCCGGCGGCTGCCGGCGGATCTCTAGATATCATCGCGCGGCTGGTCGCGCAGAAGATGGGCGAGCAGCTTGGCCAGACGGTCATCGTAGAAAACCGTGCCGGCGGCGATACTCTCGTCGCGACTCGCTACGTCAAGGACACCCCCGCGGACGGCTACACGCTGTTAGCGCAGGCGAACGGGTTCACTATCCTGCCGTCGCTGAAGCAGGATGCGGGCTACGATCCGCTCAAGGACTTCACGGCGATTGGCCTGATGGCCCGCTCCCCGATGATCATGCTGGTGAGCGCCAGCGACCCGAGCCGCAACGTCAAGGAGTTTATCGCGCGCGCCAAATCGGACAAGCTGTCGTTCGCGTCCGGCGGCGTCGGCGGCCCTCCGCATATGGCCGCCGCCATGTTCCTGCGAATGCAGGGGCTGGAACTGACGAACGTGCCGTACAAGGGCAACAGCCTGGCGCTGCCGGATGTCGTGGCGGGGCGTGTAACGACCATCTTCGACGGCTACACTAGTTGTGTCGCGTACCTCAAGTCGGGGAAACTGCGGCCGCTAGCAGTTACCTCCGCCACCCGCAACGGTCCGATGCCTGATATCCCGACCTTCAAGGAACAGGGCATCGACTACGAGTACACACTGTGGATGGGGCTGCTCGCGCGCGCGGGCACGCCAAAGGAGATTGTGGGACGCCTGTCTGAAGCCTTGCGGTACGCGACCAGCAGTAAGGACCTGATCGACCGGCTGGTCAGCGAAGGCGCCGACCCATCGTTCGTCACGCCGGAGGCGTTCAACAAATATCTGGCGAACGAGGTGCCGCAGATGATGAAACTGGTGGTGGACCTGAAGCTACCGAGGCAGTGACCAGGGCCGGTGTCGGTGCCATCGAGAACGGGCCCAACCTCGCGGCGCGAACCGCCGCATTGCGCCGGACACGTCAGTTGCAAGATCATAGGCATACCGAATATGGAACTTCGACATCTCCGCTACTTCATGGCAGCCGCCGAGGAAGAGCATTTCGGCCGCGCCTCCGATCGACTGAACGTCACAAGGCCGGCCGTCTCGCAGATCATCGCCGACCTGGAAAATGAACTTGGCACGCCGCTCTTCGAACGGCTCGCGCGCCGCGTCCGCCTGACGGCGGCCGGCAGCGCCCTGCTACCACGTGTGCAGGAAGTCATGAGCGATCTCAACGAGGCCATCGCTACCGCCCGACGCGTCGGTGAAGGGCAGGGCGCCGATTCCCGCTATTGAGGCGGACCGGATCGCGGCATCCGCGCTCAGCCCAGCCCGTCCACGTGCGACGGCGTCCGCAGGACCAGAAACCGGACTCTCAGCTATTATGGTCACAGGCCATAGCGGGATCGGGGCGGCCACAGTCCGAGGCGCGTTCGACGAGGCAGGCGCCGTCATCTAACTGCGCCTGCATCCGCGGCGTCGGCAGCGCGCTGGCCTTCGACCGGGAGGCTTGGCGCAAGGTGCAGGCAGTCAAGCTTGACGATACGTTCAACATGTGCCCGGCTTTTGCCGGTACAGCGAAGGAAGAGGGCAGGCCCGGCGCCTCGATCGTCAACCTGGAATCGGCGGCCGGAATCCACGGCGTGCCCAACCGCCTCGGCTATGCCGCGTCGAAGTATGGGGTGGTGGGGGATCACGCAGATCATGGCGCTCGAACCCGGGCCGTGCGGCATCCGCGCCAACGCGCTGGCACCGGTCAGCCGAGGTCGATGTAGACGTTCTTCTGATAGAGGAACGCATCGACATGGCTGGGTCCGCCCTTGGCGCCATAGCCGCTTCGCTTGTCGCCGTTCATGCCCACGGCGGTATCGAGCAGCCCATAGCAGTTGACCCACACGCTGCTCGCCTGGATGCCGTGGACCATCTTCATGGCGGTAGTCACGTTGCGCGTCCAGACCGTGCCGCTTAGTCCGTACCCGGTGGCGTTCGCCATGCGCAGCGCATCGTCGGCGTCATCGAACGGCAGCACCGAGATGACCGGGCCGAAGATTTCCTGGCGCGCGAAGGTCATGGCGGGGGTCACATTGGAAAACACGGTCGGCTGCATGAAGTACCCGTTGGCGAGCTCGCCGCCCAGCCGCTCGCCGCCGGCAGAAAGCGTCGCGCCCTCCGCCACGGCGCCTTGCACGTATCCCATCACGCGGTCGAGCTGTTGTCGTGAGATCACTGGTCCCATCTGGACCTCGGGATCCAGGCCATTGCCGACGCGTACGGCTTTCGAGAATGCGGTCAGTCGCTCGACAAACTCGTCGTGGATACTGCGCTGGACGAACAGCCTGGCGCCAGCCGTGTAGATCTGGCCACTGCTGTTGAATACCGCCATCGCCGTGCCCGGCACGGCCGCATCGAGATCCGCGTCGGCGAAGACGATATCGGGAGACTTGCCGCCCAGTTCGACTTGCACGCGCTTCATATTGCTGGCCGACGCTTCGATGATGCGGTGACCAGTGCCGACCGAGCCGGTAAACACAATGCGGTCGACATCCGGATGCGCTGCCAGTGCCGCGCCGGCGACCGGTCCGTGGCCCGTCACCACATTGACCACGCCGTCGGGAACGCCGGCTTCAATCAGCAGGTTGGCCATGTAGAGCACCGACAGGGAGGCGTACTCGCCCGGCTTCAGCACCACCGTACAGCCGGTCGCCAGGGCCCCCCCGACCACGTACCACTGGCCGACCAGCGGGTTGTTCCAGGCCAGGATGCCCCCGACCACGCCGATCGGGGCCTTGACGGTCATGGCCATCACCGAGCCGGGCAGGTTGTTGGGCAGCGTCTCTCCTGTCACGTTGACAGTCTGCGCCGCGAAGTGCGCGATGGTCTGCAGGACGAGGCTCTTCAGATTGCGTGCCCGAGTGATCGGCGATCCCATGTCGAGCGTTTCCAGCCGCGCCATCTCCTCGAAGCGCGCCTCCACCAAGTCGTGCACGCGCATGAGCAGGGCCTGGCGCTGGTAAGGCGTCCATGTCGACCACGGCCCCTCGAACGCGGCGCGCGCAGCCTGCACGGCCTTGTCGACGTCGGTCGCGTCGCCTTCGGCTAGGTGGGCCAGTATCTGCCCGGTGGCCGGGTTCAGGGTCTCGAACACCTTGCCAGAGGCAGATGGGACCACACAGCCATCGATGGTGTGGCCAAGCTTCGCTTTCAGGAAAGAATGCGCTGTGGCATCCGGTTCAGCATGCAGATTCATAGGCGTATCTTCCAATCTTCAGAGTGAGACATCACGTGGGGTAAGCAATGACCGGCGCCAGGTGCTGTCGAGCGATCCGACCTTCCCGGCCCGAGCAGGCGCGCAGGCGTCCAGTCGCCGCCAACCCGGCAGACCGGTGGCAGGGCCCTTTGGCTAGACCGGGATGCGAGGTAGTGCGGCGGGGGCCGACCCAAACATCCGAACCATAACGCTGACGCGCTATTCCTTCTTGACGCCGAGATTGGTCGCGAGGCGGGCCATGTCGTCCAAATCTCGCTTGAGCGCCTGGTTGAACTCCTCCGGAGAGGTCGCCATCGGCTCGATGCCGTCTGCTTCAAAGCGCTGGCGCATCTCGTTGCTGGAGGTGGCGCTGTGCAGTGCGTCGGCCAGCCGCTGCACGACGGCCTTCGGCGTGCCGGCGGGTGCCAGCAGCGCGATGTAAAAGTACGAGGTGAAGTCCGGCAGGCCCTGCTCGGCGACGGTCGGGATGTCCGGATAAGCTGGCAGCCGCTTGTGCGAGGTGACGCCAAGCGCCCGGAGTTGCCCGCCCTTGACCATGGCGCCGGTGTTCCCCACGCCATCGAACATCATGGTGACGCGACCGCTTATCAGGTCCGGATACACCGCCGAATTGCCCTTGTAAGGAATGTGAAGCATTTTCACCCCCGCCCGGTGCAGGAAGGATTGCGCCGCCAGGTAAGGCGTGGTACCAAAGCCTGCCGAGGCGAACGTCATCGTGGCGGGATTGCTCTTGCCGTGCGCGATGAAATCAGCGATCGATTTGTCGGGCTGATTCGCGCCTACCAGCACGAACCATGGCGATCGACCCATCTGGCCGATGCCGGTGAAGTCCTTCAGCAGGTCATAGCCGGGATCCAGCCTGACCGCGGGCAGGGCTGTGATGGTGTTTGTGGCGGCCAGCAGCGTGTAGCCATCTGCCGGCGCGCTGCGCACGAAGCGCGTGCCCACCAGAGTTCCGCCGCCCGCGCGGTTCTCGACCACCACCGGCTGGCCGAGTTTCTCGCTCATCTTCTGAGCCGCGAGCCGCGTCACGACATCCAGCAGGCCGCCCGGGGCGGACGGCACCACCACCCTTATGGGCCTGTTCGGAAAGGCGTCGGCGGCACTGGCCGGTGTGAAGACGACAGAAGCGGCAAGCATGGGTGCGAGCGCGAGCCTCATTACTGCGGGTTTCATTCTGGGTGTCTCCTGATTTTTTCTAAGTTCCCACGATCCCGATCCAGGGACCGGCGTTCTCGAAAGCCGCTGCAGCGCGCTTCCGGGTTCCCAGGCATCGGCGCTTCGGTATCCGCTTCGGCAAACTGCGGGTCCAGGTTCCGTTGCTGGGTGTTCTCAACCTGCAATTGCCATGCCACCCCCGGGTTATCGATAGGGCCCCTGCCTCGGCCGCCGCGCGGGGTGCCAGTGATTGTCATGTATTGCCTTGCATGCAGGTTGTCGCGGGCTGTTGTCCGAGCGTACATGTGTCGCGGCTCAGGACACTTGCGCCGCGGAGCACCGCCGCATAGCTGGCTCCCGACTTGGTTGCCGCGCGCGTCCCGAGGCTGCCTTGCGGTGGCTCGCCGACGTCGCTGTCGCTGGCTCCCGATCAGCGCGAGCTCTGCATCGCCAGGGGCGCGGACCTTGAGCACCAGCTGCGCGCTCAGGGCTCGGGCCGCGGTAACAATGGTGACGCCGACGACCTCGTAAGCCTCGTCGGTATGGCTTGCCCGCACCCCCGCGCCGGCCTGCACGATGACCTTGTGGCCCTGCCCGACGCACTTTATGATGGCTTCGGGGGAGGGGGGCGGCGACGCGAGCCTCGCCGGCCCGCGATTCACCCGGGATCAATATGCATCTGTTCCTTCACTGCTTTCGCACAACTACGTCGCGGCCGTAGTTGTGCGGGACTACCGACTCGTTGGACCTTATGGAGGCGGGCGGCTTTGCGTAGTCAGGTTTAGCGCGCGCCGTGGCGAGCGGGCGGGAACACGCGCCAGCAGCCGTCGGCATGCCGGAAGAAGTACAAAGAAAGACTGCCAGATGGCCGTTCCATCTCGACACGCACGCAGCCGCGACCCGGCGTACCTGGGGTGCGTACGCGCGTGATCCGCATGGGGGCGGCGGAGTTGGCGTCGACCCACTTCTCAATCAATCCGCGCAGCGATATGCCGCCTGCCGATTCGCTGCAGTGTCCGACCTGCATGCATGCCGCGCGGGCGGCATTCCGGTGGGGCAGCGCGACGACGTGTGGCGTTGGGGATGGCAATTGCAATGGTGCTTCCATGATGGCTTCCGCTTGCCCGGCAACGGCCGTGCTGATCGCATCATCGTGTGCGTCAGCTGCCGCCATGCCAGCTCGTAATACTGCGCTACTGCAACCCACGTGCCAGTCTGACCGAGTCTGTCGGAAGATTGGCCTATAGCACCCGGCGGGGCAAGCGTGACGCGGGGTGCGGCTACGGTGTACGGGGATTCACCTGCGCTGCCCGAGACGGTATGGTGCCGTTCTGTTTGCCGCGAATACAGCCATAGTGTCGTCGGAACGAACACATGACGACACAGCGTCGCGCTGACCGCGAGCGGGACATGGCTGTCGCCCGTACTGCGCTAGGGGCTCATCGCCACTTTGCGGGACCCTGAACGCCCGATGAAACGACCGCGCCGAGCATGGCATCACACTTGCTACTCCAGCTTGCCGCTAACACAAAGGAGATGACATGCCGAAGCAATTCCCCCGTACCTGGCTCATCACGGGCGCCGACAAAGGGCTGGGCTACCAGACTGCGAAAACCGCGCTCGAATACGGCGATCAGGTCGTCGTGACCGTACTGGCCGCGGACGGCCGCCACGAACTGAACGAGCAGTACCCCGAGCGCCTGCGCTCCTTCCACCTCGATGCACGCGACCATGCCCGCTTTGACGCAGTGGTCGCTCAGGCCGCCGCCGCGTTCGGCCGCATCGACGTCCTGGTCAACAACGCGGGCTACGGCCTGCTTGCGGTTGCCGAAATGACGATGGCGGACAAGTATCGCCCGATGTTCGAAGTGAACTTCTTCGGCCTGGTGGAGATGACCCGCGCCGTGCTACCGATCATGCGGCGCCAGCGCGCGGGGCACATCATCAACCTGTCATCCAAGGCGGGGTTCTCCGCTTCCCCGGGTTTCGCCTTCTATAGCGCCACCAAGTTCGCGGTCGAAGGCTACTCGGAGGCCCTAGCGAAGGAGGTGGAGCCACTCGGAATCCATGTGACCATCATCGAGCCCGGTGGCTTTCGCAGCGATTTCGCCGGACCGTCGCTGGTCACCTCCGGCAATGGCAGCGATGACTATGCCAGCATCAACCAGATGATCGAGCAATACGCCGCGCAACGTCATGGCAAGCAGCCGAGCGATCCGGTGAAGTTCGGATTGGCGATGTGCCAGTTGGTCGATGAACGGCAGCCGCCGCTGCGGCTGCCGTTAGGTCCGGACAGCGTGCAAAGCATGCGCGAGGACCTGGCGTCGATTGCACAGGAACTCGAACGCTGGGAGCCGCTGTCGCTGTCGACGAGCGTGGATGCCTAGCCTCAGTTGACGTTTTTTATTCCCGAGTCTGGCGATGCGGTCGTGTTCTCCGCGCACACAGATTGACCTTCCGACCCACCGCTGAAGGCAATGCGAAAACCGCCGCGCGATTGCGCCGACCTGTGGCGCACCCTCGTGTGCGCCACGGAGCCATCATGTGGTGCGGTTCTCAAAGCGGGCAGCGCTTCCCCCGAGTCCTGACGTGGCAACGCAAGCTACGCCAAATTGCCCACCGGAACCCCGAAGCGGTCATAGACCGCGTTCTAGAGACGGCAGCAGTGGCGTGGCTGACCCACACTTTGGCCGGGCGGGCGCGGTGGCGGACACATGTCTCCGGCCTTCCTGGTAGGCGTAGAAGCCGGCGCTGGTCTTGCGGCTGAACAGGCCGCCCACGTATCGGGTTGCCGTGATCGACGACAGGCGGTAGCGTGCTTCCTGGTAGAACTGGTTGTAGATCGACTCCATCACTGGGTGCGACACGTCCAACCGGGTCAGGTCCATCAGTTCGAGCGGCCCCATGCGGAAGCCAGCCTGTTCGCGCATGAGTTATTGATATCGACGAAATCCGTCACGCCTTCCTGAGCGGCCTTCAGGCCATCGATATTCATGCCGCGGCCGGCATGGTTGACGATGAAACCGAGCATATCCTTGCAGCGCACCGGCGTATGGCCCAGGCGGCGCGATAACATCATCGGCGCATCGCCAACGGGTGATCGCCGGACATGCCGTTGATCACGTCGACCACCTTCATCGGCGGCACGGGGTTGAAGAAGTGGTAGCCAGCGATGCGGCCACGGTGCTTCGCGCTGGCTGCAATAGCGGTGATCTACAGCGAAGAGGTGTTCGACGCAATCACCGCGTCGTCGCGCAGGCTCGCTTCGAGCCTGGCCACGAGGTCGCGCTTGACGTCGAGCTTCTCCACGATTGCCCCCGACCACCACCATGTCGCAAGCGGCCAAGTCTTCGAGCCCATTGCACGTCGGGCCAGCGCGCCCTCGCTGTCGGCGGCGATCTGCGCAATGCCTCGACCTGTGGCGCCGGGGCCGCAGATGCCGATGTCTGATATCCGCATTGGTCTGTGGGTCGGTTAGCCAGGACCGGCGCACGATGTGGTTATGCACCGGCGCCGGCCGCAGCGGAGTGACGGAGCGGCCGGGCGTTCAGCCTTTGAGTGGACAGGCGCTCTGGGACAAGGGCTGGAAGGCCTTGTCCGCAGGGATGATCTTGCGGATCTTCATCAAGTCGAACTCACCCTTGGACTCGGCCGGGCTCTTCGCTTCGGCCAGGTACATGTCGTGGAACATCTGGCCGTTGCGTTCGATGTGTCCATTCTTGACGAAGAAGTCATTGATCGGGGTTTGCCGCAGCTTCGTCATGACCTTGTCGGAGTCCGCGCTACCGACCGACTGGACCGCCTTCAGATACTGTGTGACGGCCGAATACATGCCGGCCTGCACCATCGTCGGCATCGACCGGGTCTGGGACTGGAACTTCCGGCCGAACGCCCGAGATTCGTCGTTGTAGTCCCAGTAGAAGGCCGTGGTGAACTGCAGGCCCTGCGCTGCCTTCAGGCCCATCCCCTTCAGGTCGTTGTCGAAGATCAGCAGCGGGGCGACAATCTGCTTGCCCTGGCCAAGGCCGAACTCAGCGGCTTGGCGCACGGCGTTCTGCGTATCGCGGCCCGCGTTCGCCAGCGCGATCACCTGGGCTTTCGACGCCTGCGCCTGCAGGAGGAAAGAAGCGAAGTCGGGGGCGGACAGAGGATGTCTGACCTTGCCGAACACCTTGCCGCCCGCCTCCTGGACGACCGCCGAAGCGTTATCCTCGAGCGAATGGCCGAAGGCGTAGTCCGCGGTGATGAAGAACCAGTCCTTCTTGCCGTCCGCGAGGATGGCTTGGGCCGTGCCATGGGCCAGCGCGTACGTGTTGTACACATAGTGGATGCCATACGGCGAGCACTGCTTGCCGGTGAGCTCGGTCGTCGCCGAGCCGGCGAAGAAGGTGATCTTCTTCCTGTCCAGGCCGATCTGTTGCAAGGCCAGCGCGGAAGCGGAGTCGGTTGATTCGACAATCATCTGCACATTGCTGCGGTCGTACCACTCGCGCGCCCGGGTAGCAGTGACGTCGACCTTGTTCTGGTAGTCGGCAGTCAGTACCTCGATGGGACGTCCCAGCACCTTGCCGCCAAAGTCCTGCACCGCCATCTTGACGGCCGCGATGCCGCCCGGGCCGCCGATGCCGGAGTAGACGCCGGTCATGTCGACCAGTACCCCGATGCGGAACGGTTCGTCCGCAGGAAAGGTCGAGCCGCTGGCCAGTGCCATCAACACACAGCCGTAGTAGATAGATCGCCGATTCATTGTGCAGTCTCCTGGTCGTTATCGTGGTGGTAGTCGTTGTCGCCGGGGGGGCCGGCGACTAACCGCTGCGGTGCCGGTCTCGCGCTGCCTCAGTTCTTCCATGCGGGGAGGCTGTCACTGCAGGTGTCGCGCGCAGGCGCCGGTGCGGTCAGGCCCTCCCCCCGGAAGGCGTTTGCCACCGGCACGGGCAGCGCGGGCACCTGCTCGCCCGTACCTGAGGTCACTTTCCGACTGAACAGGCCGCGCGCGGCGAAATGTGGGTCGCGGCAGGCCTCGTCGAGACTGACAACCCTGGCCGTGCAGACATCCTGGCCGCGAAAGCGCTGCTCCCAGACGCTGGCAGGCTGGCGGGAGATGGCCTCCGCCACGCGCTCGCTGGCGTCGTGCACACTCAAGCTTGCCAGCGCCTCTTGTTTCAGCCCGATCAGACGGGTGAAGTTGGACCAGAACTTGTCCTCGATTGGGGCAGCAGCCAGGTACTGACCGTCGGAGGTCCGGTAGATCTGGTAGCGCGGCGAGCCGCCTGTCACCAGTCCCGAGCCGGGGGTGGGCCAGGAGCCTCGCCATCCATCGCCGAGCCCCCAGTACTGGAAGGTGAACAGGTTATCGGCCATCGCGATGTCGAGGAAGCTGCCGCGCCCGGTCTGCTCGCGCTGCCTCAGCGCGAGCAGGATGTTGATCATGGCCGGGTAGGCGCCGCCGGCGATGTCGGCGATCAGCGCGGGCGGCAGCGATGGCGCGCCATCGCTACCGCAACTCAGCGACAGCATGCCCGTCGAAGCGACGTAGTTCAGGTCGTGCGCGGCTTCCCGGGCGCGCGGGCCATGCTGTCCGTAGCCCGTGATGGCGCAGTAGATCAGCCGCGGATTCCGCGCCGACAGCGCCGCATAGCCCAGTCCGAGCCGTTCCATCACGCCGGGACGGAACTGTTCGACCAGCACGTCCGCGTCGCAGACCAGTGGCATCAGCGCCTCGATAGCGGCCGCCGACTTCAGATCGAGCGCGACCGACCGCTTGCCGCGGTTCAGCAGCACGAAATTGACGCTGTCCGAACCCAGCTTCGGTTCATAGGAGCGCATCTCGTCGCCGTCCACGGGCCGCTCGATCTTGATGACGTCGGCGCCGGCCTCGGCCATCAGCAGGGTGCAGAGCGGGCCGGGCAGCAGCGTGCTGAAGTCGAGGATCTTCACGCCGTGCAGTGGCTGCATCATGATGGCGCCTGCCCTTTACGTTGCGCGGCGACACGCGCGCGACGGGCCGGTGCGTAGGCTTCCTGCCCCAGCGCCTCGTAGAGCGCTGCGGTCACGGCGTAGTGGTGGGACAGGCCGGTGCGCTCCAGTAGGGAGATGGGGCCCTCAGGATAGCCGAGGCCCAGCCGCAGCGTCTGGTCCATGTCCTCTGCGGTAGCCAGCCGTTCGTCCAGCCGGCGCAGGGCGGCATTGTAGTAAGGACGGACCAGCCGGTCAACGATGCGGCCAGGGAAGTCATTGCAGACAGCCACCACGAGGCCGACGGCCTGGAACGCTTCGCGCGCAGCCTCGATCGCCTTGCGCGCGGTGCTGGGCTGCCTGACGAGTTCGACGAGATTGCTCGGCGCGGCGTCGCCCAGGCGGAAGCGCGCGAATCCGACCACGTTGGAGCCTTCCTTGCCGGCATGCTCGCCGGTATGAGCGCCAAGGCATTCGGTGCCAAGTTCAATGGCGATGAAGGGAGCCGACGGGTTCTCGGGCGCTCCGGCGAACGCCTGGCCGGCGCCTTGCCCAAGATAGACGATGCCGTCGCTTGAAGGGCTGGCGGCGTCAAGGAAAGGGTGGGCGTCAGGGAAGGAGCGGCTATATCCTGCTTCGACGATCTGGTAGGTCATGGTCAGGCTCCGAACATTTTCGAGTCGCTATAGTTGTGGAAGCCCTGCCCGGTCTTCTTGCCGAGCCGCTTCGCGGCGATCATGCGGCGGACCAGAGGAGGGCAGGCGGCGCGAGGCTCATTGGTCAGGCCATACATCGCCTCGCAGAGCAGCTTCTGGGTGTCCAGGCCGACCAGGTCCAGCAACTCGAGTGGACCCATCGGGTAACCGAGCGCGTTTTTGATGGCGGTATCGATATCGGCCGGCTCGGCAACCCCCTGTTCCACCAGCCGGATGGCGTCGTTGTTGAAGGGGATCAGGAAGTAGTTGAGGATGAATCCGGGGGTGTCTTGCGTCCTGACAGGCTTCTGGCCCATTTGAAGCGCGAATTCCCAGGCGGCCGCGAAGGTCTCCTCGGAGGTCGTCAGCCCCGGCGACATCTCGATGAGCTTCATCAGTTGGGCAGGCAAGCAGAAATGCATGCCGACGAAGCGGTCGGGGCGCCCCGATCCTCCAGCGATCTCGGTGATCGAGATAGTCGACGTGTTGGAAGCGAACAGGGTATGTGGCGGGCATGCCTTGTCGAGCGCAGAGAACAGCTGATGCTTGACTGCGAGGTCCTCGAAAATCGCCTCGATCACGATGTCGCATTCGGCCATGGCGGCGACGCTGGTCGTGCCTTGCCAGCGACCTAGGATCTCTCCGACTTCATTCGGTTGTATTTTGCCTCGCTCGGCGGACTTCTTCAGGAAGCCCTCGGTCTGGCCGCGGGCCCGGTCCAGCGCCTCCTGGCGGGTGTCGTACACGATGGTCTTGAAGCCGGCCCGAGCTGCCACGATGGCGATGCCGGCGCCCATCGTCCCGCTGCCGGCCACGCCGACGGTCTTGATTGTTGTCACTGCATGACTCCTTGCTATTTCGTGAGGAAACTTCTACCAATGAGCTGACGGTGGACCTGATTGGTGCCTTCCCAGATCTGGGTGATCTTGGCGTCCCGCATCAGCCGCTCGACGCGGTAGTCGTTGCAATATCCGTAGCCGCCCAGCAACTGCACGGCATCGGTAGTGATGCGCATGGCGGCGTCGGTAGCGCGGAGCTTGAGTATCGAGGCCTCGATACCAAAGTCCTTCTCGCCCCGGTCGACCATCTCGCCGATCCGCCACAACCACGACTCGCACAAAGCGAGCTCAGACGCCATGTCGGCCAGCATGAACTGGATGCCCTGGAACTCCAGGATCCGGCGGCCCGACTGCCTCCGCTCGTTGATGTATGCGGTTGCGTCCTCGAACGCGGCGCGGGCGATGCCCAGCGCGTGCGCCGCCACGCTCGGCCGGGAGCGGTTCAGCGAGCCGAACAGGATGGGCAGGCCGTCGCCTGGCGCGCCGATCAGGTTGGCACGCGGCACGCGGCAGTTCTCGAAAGACAGCGACGCGGTGCTGGAGGCGCGCGTGCCCATCTTGTGCTCGGTGCTGAGAACCGTCAGGCCGGGCGTGCCCTTCTCCAGCACCAGAACGGAGATCGACTGCTTGCTGTCGGCGATCTCCGACCACTTGCCGAACAACAGGTAAAGGTCGGCCACATCGCCGTTGGTGATGAACACCTTGCCGCCTTGGATCACGATGTCGTCGCCATCCGGCGTGAAGGTGGTGCGCATGCCGGTGGCATCCGACCCCGCCGACGGTTCGGTGATCGCCAGCGAGGCGATCGCACCCTCGGCCACGCGCGGCAGCCAGCGCTCTTTCTGCGCTTCGCTGCCGTACTCGATCAGCGGCTTCATCGCATGGAAGTTGGTGGCCCAGATGATGCCAGTCGACGCGCATGCCTTCGAGATCTCGCGCACGCAGGCCAGGTAGCTCACATAGGAGGTCTGGGCGCCGCCGTAGGCTTCCGGCACGAACATGGCGTTCAGTCCGAGCGCGTTGATCGCCTCGATGTTCCGCCAGGGAAACTCCCCGGTGCGGTCGTAGCCGGCTGCATCCGGGGCGATTCGCTCCCGGCACAGGTCTTTGACGCTGTCGAGCAGCATCTGTTCCTCATTCGACAGGCTGAGGCTGCGATCGAGGCGTTCCAGAATATTCATGTCTCGCTCCATTGCTCAGAGAGCCATGCCCTGGCCGCCATCGACGTACAGGGTCTCTCCGGTGAGGAATTGGCCGGGCAGGCGATACAGCATGGACACCAGCCCGGATACGTCGGCGACCGTGCCGGGGCCGCCGGTCGGGATCCGCTTCTGTAGGAAAGCTTGCAATGGCCCCTCGTTGAGTTCGGCGCGGTTCAGGTCTGTTTCGATATAGCCGGGGGCGATATTGATGACGCGGATGTGGTCGCGGGCCCATTCCACCGCCAGGCATCGCGTGATGGCGCCCACCGCCGCCTTCGATGCGCAGTAGGCGAGGTTGCCCTTGACACCGAGCTTCTCGAAGAACGACCCCATGTTGACGATCAATGCCCCACCGCCGCGGGCGAGATACGGATAGGCGGTCTGGCTGACCGCGAACACCGAGGTAGCGTTAGCCGCCATCACCAACTCGTAGTCGGCGACTGGAAACGTCGCCGATTTCCCCTGCAGGTGCATGCCGGCGTTGTTGACGAGCCCGACGATTGGCCGGTCGGTGGTCGAGGCAATTTGCGCGAATGCCTCCGTCAGCGAGGCGGCGTCGGTGATGTCGCAGGCGAGAGCGAACATCCCGGTCCGCGCCACCAGTTCGAGGTCGATGCCGGCAGGGAGATCGCCGGAGCGGGATAGGCAGGCGACCTGGAAATTGCCGCCTGCCAATTCCTGCGCGATCGCCGCGCCGATGCCGCGGCTCGCGCCGGTGACCACAATGCAGCCGTTGGTGATCTCAGGCATCCTTGAACTCCGGTTCGCGCTTCTCGATGAACGCCTTCATGCCTTCGGTGGCGTCGCGGGTCTGGTATGCGAGCGTCGACAGGTCGGCCTCGATCCGCAGGCCTTCGTCCAGGGTGGTCGTCAGCGCCCGCTGCACCGCCTCGCGCGCAAATTGGGAGGCGCAGCCGCCAAACGCCAGGAAAGGCGCCAGGTACTGCCGGCCCAGTTCGACCGGGTCGTCTCCCTCTACCAGTTGGTTGACGAGGCCGATACGCTCGGCCTCTGTGCCGTCAATCGTACGGCCCGACATGATCAGTTCCAGCGCGCGTCCCTCGCCGACCAAGCGCGGCAGGCGCTGCGTGCCACCATAGCCGGGGATCAGCCCCAGCTTGATCTCGGGCAGTCCCATCTTGGCTTTGCGGGTCGCAATCCGGAACGTGCAGGCCATCGCCAGTTCCAACCCGCCGCCGAAGGCATAGCCGTGCAGCACCGCCACCGACGGGATGGCGAGCCGCGCGAACTGGTTGAAGGCCTGCTGGCCAAGCAAGGCGCCGTTCCGCTGCGCGGTCAGGTCGCGGTCCATCAGTTCCTTGATGTCGGCGCCAGCGCAGAATGCTTTAGGCCCCGCGCCCGCCACGATTAGGCCGCGGGCCGGCGACTGCGCGACCTCGTCGATTGCCTGCGAAATCTGCCGGAGCATGCGGAACTGCAGCGCGTTCAGCGCATCCTGGCGGTTCAGCGTCAGGATCGCGTACTGTTCGGAGAAGGTCAATTCGACTGACATGTCAGGCTCCCGACTGTGCGCCCGCCTTGTAACGGACCGCGACCGGCGAAATCTTGCCCAGTCGCGCCATCTCGACGAGTTCGCGCTTGAGGATCTTTCCGCTGGCGGTGAGCGGGAAGGCTTCCATGCCGATGAAGTACTCGGGCATGTCGTACTTGGAGAGGCCGCAGGTGGCGAGATGGGACAACATGTCCTGCGGATCGACGTGCTGACCGGCGCGCGGAATCACCGACAGGCACACCTTCTCGCCGAGCCTGTCGTCGGGCACAGCGAAGGCCGCCGCGCGCTCCACCGCCCGGTGTCGCATCGCCAGTTCCTCGATGTGCGCGGGGTGGATGTTGTGGCCGCCGCGGATGATCAGGTCCTTCTTGCGGCCGACGATGATCAGGCAGCCGTTCTGGTCCATGATCCCGAGGTCGCCGCTCATGAACCAGCCGTGCACGTTGAACGAGCTCTCGGTGGCAACCTGGTTGCTAAAGTAGCCGAGCATCAAGGTGCCGCCGCGGCCTCCAATCTCGCCAACCTCGCCGATCTCGGCCTCCTCGTCGGGATTGCCCTGCTTCCAGATGCGCACTTCGTAGCCGCGGCAGGCGTGGCCGCATGTCGCGACGATGGCGTCCGGCGTATCGGCGGGAACGGTGTAGTTGTGCGAGCCGTTCTCGGTCATGCCGTAGACGTTCTGCGGGGTCACGCCGAGGCTGACGAACTTCTCCGCCACGTCACGCGGGATCGCAGCGCCGGCCATGTAGAAGGTCCGCACCTCCCCCAGCGAGGTCGTGCCGCGCTCGCGGATGGCCTGCAGGATATCCATGGCATGGGTCGGGACACCCATCACATAGGTGGCTCCGGTGTCGACGATCCAGTCGATTGCGTGCGCGCCGCGACGCAGGTTCGTCATCACCAACTCCATCCCGACGACCAGCATCTGCTCGATCGCCACGGTGGCAATGTGGTGGCTCATCGGGCTGAGCGTCAGCACGATGGTGTCTGCCGTGTGCCCCCAGTCGGCTACCATGGCCCGTCCGTTCGCCAGCAGCGTATTGTCGCTGTGCATGACGCCCTTCGGCTGGCCCGTGGTGCCCGACGTAAACGCCAGGTAGACGATCTTGTCGGGGTTCAGGTCGGGCACGGCGAGCGCCGCCGGGGGCTGCCGGCCGGGAAAGACCCCGGCGCCTGCTGCGGTTGCCTGGGCCTTGTCCGCATTGCCTAGCGCGTAGACTGCGCATAGCGTGGGCATATCGCGCACCCGCTCGAAGATGGAGTGCTGGTCTGCGTCGGCGCCGTACCCCGGCATCGCAAACAGGGCGCGGCACTGGATCCGGTTCAGCAGCGTGCAGATCTCGTCGACTGTGTAGTTCTGGTGCAGGGAAGGGCAGCAGACATAGCCGTTGCGTGAGCACGCCAGGAACACGATCACCGTGTGCACGATGTTCGGCAGCCAGACGCCGACCCGGTCACCCGGCTTCAGGCCCTTGCGGTGCAGGTCCTCGGCCACGCTGTCGACCCAGTCAACGACCTCGCGCCAGCTCAGGCGGACATCGGCGTCGCGCAGGGCACAAGCGCTCGGTCGCTCGCGCGCGTGCCGCCGGGCCAGGGTGTACAGGGTGTCCTGTTGCCAGATGCCGGAGAGGTAGTAGTCCCTGGCATTCTGTGGATTGTGAAGCGTCAGTATGTTTTGCATGGCAGTGGCTCACCGGTTCAGTGCCCGAACTTCCCGGCGTCGGGCTTGCGGCGCTCAGCGAACGCAGCAGCGAGTTCGTCGTGTTCCTGGCTGTCGAGGTAGCCGCGCAGCAGCAGGTCGTGCGCCATCCGCGACAGTCCGGAGACGCCGCCATGGCGCGCATTGAATGCGCTCTTCAGCGAAGCTAGGGCGAAGGCGCCACGCTCGGCGACCTCCAGCGCGTAGGCGCGGGTGGCGGACTTCAGCTCGTCGTCCGGCACCACCTTGTTGATCAGCCCCATTTCCAAAGCCTCCTGCGCGCTGATCTTCGGGTTGCGGTACCAGATGTCCTTCGCACGCTTCTTGCCGACCAAGTCCTCCAGGTACCAGGTGCCGTACCCTGCATCGAAGCTGCCGACCATCGGGCCCACTTGGCGGAAGATGGCCGACTCCTTGGCAATGGTCAGGTCGCACACCACCTGCAGCACGTTGCCGCCGCCGACGGCGAAGCCATTGACCGACGCGATCACCGGCTTCTGGAGGCGATCGATACTCTCGTACATCTCGAGCGTCGGCAGCACGCCGGCGTAGAGGGTGGTGTCCTGCATGCCGTCCTTGCGGCCACCTGTGCAGAAGAACTTGTCGCCGGCGCCGGTAATGACGATCACGCGCGTGCGGGTTTCACGGCGGATGGCGTTGATGCAGTCGCGGATCTCGTGGCACATGCGCTCGGTGAACATGTTGCCGTCGTCGGGCCGGTTCAGCGTGATGGTGCCGATGGGGCCGTCTTCTTCGTAGAGAATCTCTTCGTATGTCATGTCTTTTCCTTTCAAACGATTTCCGAATCCGTCAGTCCAGCGATGCAGGTGGGTGACATCGACAGACGTTGGCTGAGTATTCGCTCGGAGTGCTGACCGAGCGTGGGAGGTGGCATGCGTGCAGTGTCGGTCCGCCCGTCGAAGCGGATCCCGAGGCCGACCTGCGGGACGGGGCCGTGCGGCCCGTCGATGGAGAAGATCAGACCGTCCGCGCGCAGCACGGGATCGGCGACGAGTTGCTCGATCGTGTTGATCGGCCCGGCCGGGATCCGGTGCGCGGCGAACAGCGCGAGCCATTCCGCCCGCGTGCGGCCAAGCAGGATGTCGGCGATGGCCGCGACGATCCGTTCGCGTGCGTTACGCCGCTTCGCGTTGGTGTCGAGTTCGGCCTGCGCGCCCAACTCCGGGTTGCCGACCGCGTTCCAGAAACGCTTCCAAATGGCATCATTGCCAAGGCCCAGCGTCAGCGGGTGGTCCGCGGTATCGAAAACCTGATAGATGGCGATCACCGAGTCGCGTCCGCCCGAGCGGCGCGGCATCTCGCCGGATCCGAGGTAGGGCACGATCCGCGGCGCCATGAAGCGGACCGAACTGGCGACCATCGAGATATCGATCTGGCAGCCCTTTCCGGTCCGTTGCCGGTCGTAGAGCGCAGCGAGGGTGGCCATCGCCGCGTCCTGGCCGGCCAACAGGTCAGAGGCCGGGGTGCCGATCTTCTGTGGACCGTTGGATGCCTCTCCGGTCAGATCCATAATGCCGGCGTAGCCCTCGGCGATTAGGTCGTAGCAGGGCAGTTCCGCACGCGGGCCCTGCAAGCCAAAGCCGGTGATGGAGACATGGATTAGCCCAGGATGGATCGCGCTCAGCCTGGCGTAGTCGACGCCGAGCTTGACCTGCACCGCGGCACTGGTGTTCACCACGACCACGTCGGAGACCTTGACCAGTTCGTCGAGAACGCGCCGGCCCTCCGGTCGGGTCAGGTCGATGGTAATGCTGGACTTGTTTCGGTTGACGGCGAGAAACCACAGCGATTCGCCGTCGAGGAACGGCGGGCCCCATGCGCGGGTGTCGTCACCAGTCGAGGGCCGTTCGACCTTGACAATTTCTGCGCCGAGGTCGGCGAGCAGCAGCGTGCCGTAGGGCCCGGCAACGGATGTTGTCAGATCCAGAACGCTGACGCCCTTCAGAAGTTCAAGGCCGGCGGACAGGGGCTGCTTGGGCAATTTGCTCAGTATGGTCATGCATTGCTGCCTGGGTGGGTAGGTGCTCCATTACTGCAAGCGTCATGCCACTACCTCGTGCCGCTGGCACAGGATGTGCGTCACGGAATCACAAAGCCCGCGCGGGCTTGGCCTCCAGGCTGGCTTCCACGGCGATTTGGAGGGCTTTCCGGGCGGCGTGGCAGGCGTGCGAGGGACACGGCTCGCTCTGTTCTCGGGAGGTGAATTGCGTTTTTCGAATACAGCGCAGTGTCCGCATCGAATACACTAGAAGTCAGATAGGGGGCATAGTAGAGACGGTGATGAAGAGAGAGACAAAAGGAATCCTCGTGCTTGACGAGGAAGGCCAGACTCGGTTCGCAAGCGGGCTTGGGAAGGACGTGTTCGTGGTCCGTTCGCTTTCTGCGGCGTGGCGCAATCGCGGTCGGGTGCCGCTTCGGCGCCTCTGGGCAATAGCGGATCTCGAGCAGCCCTTGACCATTGCTGCGGTGCACAATACGGACGGTGTGTGTTTCCTGATTTTCGAGGCGGGCGAATCGGATGACCTCAACGAGTTCCTCGCTAGCGTGGACTCGGCCGAGGACATCCTCCGGCACTTCATCACGGATCCCTACCGCGCCATGGTGGTCGTCGACCCGGCCGGCAAGATCGCGTATATGAGCCCGGTCCATGAGCGTTTCTTCGGGCTGAAGCATGGCGAGGCGATTGGACGCCACGTCACCGAGGTTATTGAAAACACTCGGTTGCATGAATGCGTGGCGTCAGGGAAGGCGCAGGTCGCTCAGCTGCTGGAGATGAAAGGAGTGACGCGCATCGTGTCGCGCATCCCTATTTTCGATCGGAACCAGCGGGTCGTTGCGGCGATTGGCCAGGTGATGTTCAAGGGCCCGGAGGTCATCCGCCAGATGACCGACGAACTGACCCGCGTAAAAAAGGAGCTCGATTTCTACCGACGAGAGCTGTCTGGCATTCGCAACCGTAAGTACGGATTGGATCAGATCGTCGGCAACAGCGAGGCGGTCAGGCGACTGAAGGAAGACATCATCCGGGTCGCCCCGCTCGATGTTCCCGTGCTGTTGGTGGGAGAAAGCGGTACCGGCAAGGAGCTGGTCGCGCACGCGATCCACATGCTGAGTCCGCGTAACGACAAGCCGCTGGTGGTAGTGAACTCCGCAGCCATGCCGGCCAACCTGGTGGAGAGCGAGCTGTTCGGCTACGAGGCTGGCGCCTTCACCGGCGCCGACAAGAAGGGCCGGAAGGGAAAGTTCGAGGCGGCCGACACCGGTAGCCTGTTCCTGGATGAGATTGGCGACATGCCGCTCGATATCCAGGTCAAGCTGTTACGTGTGCTGCAGGACGGCCTATTCGAACGAGTGGGTGGCGATAAGGCCCGGCAGTCGGATTTCCGCCTGATCTCGGCAAGTAACCGCGATTTCGGAGAGATGATCGCCGAGAGCACCTTCCGCCTCGACCTGTTCTACCGCATCAGCGCGGTGACCCTGCGCCTGCCGCCGCTGCGCGACCGGCTCGAGGATATTCCGGAGCTGGCGGGCACCTTCCTCGAGGCTTTCGCGCATCGACAAGGACTACAGAAAAAGGGCATCTCCGACGCGGCGATCCGTTTCCTGCAGTCGCGCGCGTGGCCGGGCAATATCCGCCAGTTGCAGCATGCGATCGAGCGCGCCGCGATCTTCTGCGACGGACCCGCGCTCAGCATCGAGAGCTTCGGCAATCTCGAGAGCGCGGATAGTTTGCTCGAGCGTGGCAATGCGGCGGGGACCATGCGGCGCGACCCTTACAATTCCTCGGATGTCCGCGACGCCAAAGATCGCGTCGAGTCCGACTTGATCATGGAAGCGATGGAGCGCACACGCGGGAACAAGAAGCGGGTGGCCGAGGAGCTCGGCATTTCGCGGTCCTATCTGTACAAGCGCCTCAAGGAAATCTCCGCCAAGCGCGGCGACGTGATCAGCGAACTGTAAGCGCGGTATCGGAAGCGGCGGCACCTGCGCCGCCTGGTCCCTTCAGCGTGTCGGTCTCGCGTTTCTGCATCGCCTTGCCGCGCCATTGGGGGTTTACGCGGCGGGCGTCCGGCATCCTCGCGCGGCGGATGGGTCGATGCGCCGCATGGTCGCAATGGTTAGAAATTCCGACCGATCGCTACTGTGCCGTTGTGTAGACTCGAGCGTGATGAAAGGTGGGCCCGCGAAGGGAGCCCCGATCCAGATGCATGCACGAGCGACGGGCCACGTTTCGCCGCAGACGCGCAGCGATCGCCAATGCATGACAGGAGATACCATCCCCATGAAGCGCCGCAGAATTCTTCTTTGCGTGGCCGGCATCGCGCCGGCGTCGGTACTGTTGCACGTACCCGCGTTGGCGCAGGACACCGCATTTCCAACCCGTCAGATCCGCATCGTCGTCGGTACCGTCGCGGGTACATTGGTCGACCAGAGCACCCGATATTACGCCGAGAAGATGTCGGTGTTCCTCAAGCAACCGGTCGTGGTCGAGAACGTTTCCGGTGCCAGCTCGCTGCTGGCGATCCGGCAAGTGATGAAGGCGCCGGCCGACGGCTATACGCTGCTGGCCGCCGCTAACACGCTAGTGACGGTGCCGCATGTCAATCCTCGCGCCGGCTATGCGGTCAACGACTTCACCGCGATCGGCGAAATGGTTCGCTCACCGTCCCTGCTGGTGACGCGCGGCATGGGGCCGTACAAGACACTCGCGGAACTGATCGCCGCTGCGCGCAAGAGCCCAGGGCAAGTCAGCTACGGCTCGGCGGGCATTGGCACCACTAATCACCTTCCGGTGGAGCTGCTCGCGCGGCAGGCAGGAGTCTCGTTCACGCACGTGCCGTACAAGGGCATCGGCGCCGCGCTTCCGGACGCCGTCGGCGGCCGGGTGAGCTTCGTGATGGGTGGCGCGACCTCGACGGCGGAATTGCTTAAGAGCGGTACCTTGCGTCCGTTGGCGATCAGTTCGAACCAGCGCTCGCCGAAGTTTCCCGACGTCCCGACATTCCGCGAGCTGGGCTATCCGGATGCGACGTTTGAGATCTGGGTTGGCCTGGTCGGGCCGGCCGGGATCCCGGCTGCGGCGAAATCCCGGCTGGCGGCAGCGATGGCCTTCGCCCGCGCGGACCACGACATCATCCGGCGTCTGGACGCCGCGGGCCAGGAAATCTCGCCGGTGCGCACGCCCGAGCAGTTCGCTGCAGTGCTGCGCGCCGACGAGGACAAATTCCGCAAGCTGATCAAGGATGCCAACATCATTGCCGATTGAACCGACGCGAACTGAAGAGCCGAGATGAGCAAGACGCTATACGAGAAGATCTGGGACGCACACGCCATCCTGCAGCGCGAGGATGGCCAGACGCTGCTGCACGTGGCGCGCCACTTTGTGCAGGACGGTTCACTGCACGCCTTCGACTTCCTGGAGGGACGGGGGCTGGGCGTGCGTAGGCCCGACCAAGTGTTCGGCATGCCCGATCACGGCGTGTCGACGCAGCGCGCCGATCTCGCTGCCATTGCCGATCCTGAGCAGCGGCGCGCCGTGGACCTGCTGTCGCGGAATACCGAGAGATTCGGCATTGTCCATTTTCCGCTTGGCGACCCGCGCCAGGGCATCGTGCATGTGGTCGGGCCGGAGCAGGGCCTGACGCAGCCCGGCATGCTGCTGGTCTGCGGAGACTCCCACACATCGACCCACGGTGCGCTTGGGGCGCTTGCGTTTGGGCTCGGCACCAGCGACATCATGCACGTGCTCGCAACGCAGACCACCTGGCAGCGTCGCGCGAGGACCATGCGCATCTCGGTCGGCGGCGCTTTGCCCGCCGGCGTGACCGCCAAGGACGTGATCCTGGCAATCATCGCGAAGATCGGCATCAACGGCGCCACCGGACACGTGATTGAATACGCGGGCTCGACGGTGCGGGCGATGTCGATCGAGGAGCGCCTGACTGTCTGCAATATGTCGATCGACGCCGGCGCGCGGGCTGGCATGGTAGCCCCGGACGACACCACCTACGCCTATCTGCAGGGCCGCCCCTTCGCGCCCCGGGGTGCGCAGTGGGACAACGCGCTTCAATACTGGCGCTCGCTGCCGTCGGATGTCGACGCGGCGTTCGATAGAGAAGTCTCGCTCGATGCCAGCACGCTGGCGCCGATGGTGACATGGGGCAACAGTCCCGCCGACGCGCTGCCGGTCGACGGACGTGTGCCCGATCCGGCGTTGCAGCCTGATTCGCAGCGCCGTGCCGACATGCAACGGGCGCTCGATTACATGGGTCTGGCACCTGGTACGGCGCTAACCGATATCGAGATCGACCAGGTCTTTATTGGATCCTGCACCAACGCGCGCCTGGAGGACCTGCGGGCAGCGTCCAAGGTTCTGCGAGGGCGGCGCGCGGCGGTCCCGACGCTGGTCGTGCCCGGCTCGACGCAAGTGAAGCTGGCCGCGGAAGCCGAAGGTCTTGATCGCATCTTCCGTGACGCGGGCTGTACCTGGGGCGCATCGGGATGCTCAATGTGCGTGGGCATGAACGGCGATGTGGTCGGACCCGGCAAGCGGTGCGCGTCGACGTCCAACCGCAATTTCGTCGGGCGGCAGGGCAAGGGCAGCAGGACGCATCTGCTTAGCCCCGCAATGGCCGCGGCCGCCGCACTCACAGGGCGCATCACCGACGTACGCACGCTTGGAGCTTGAGATGGAACGATTCGAGATACTTGAAGGCGTTGCTGCTCCGCTGGACCTGCCCGCCGATACGGATCAGATTTTGCCCGCGCGCTTCCTGCGCCGACCCTGGCAGCAGGGCTATCAGGACTTCCTGTTTCGCGATATGCGATTTCGCGAGGATGGCAGCGAAGTTCCGGAGTTCGTGCTAAATCAGACGCCGTACCGCCGCGCGCGCATCCTGGTGGGCGATCGCAATTTCGGCAGCGGATCAAGCCGCGAGCAGGCGCCGTGGGGCCTGATCGACTACGGCATCCGCTGCGTGATTGCCGCTGACTTCGGTGACATCTTCTATCTCAACTCGCTCAAGAGAGGGCTCTTGCCGGTGCGACTCGAAGCCGATGTCTGCGCGAAGCTGCGACAGCAACTGCATGCCCGGCCCGGCGCATCCCTTCGCGTGGATCTGCCCCGACAGACCGTCACCGGCCCGGATGGCGCCCTCTATTCCTTCCAGATCGATGCCTTTCGCAAGCACTGCCTGCTCGAAGGGCTCGACGACATCGGCTTCACGATGCAGCACGATGCTGCGATCACCGCGTTCGAGCAGGCTTACCGCCGGAAATTCGACTGGCTGTTTGAGCGCGCGGACGTCGGGCATTGATTGTGCTTTGTATCGGGTCCAGATTCCATTTTTAGAGAAAAAGGATTGATTCCTATGTCTTTCTTCAAGTCCCTTCCGGCCGATGCCGGTCCTCCCATCGTCTACAACAAGTATCCGGAGATCTACGGTCCATGGTCGGTCATGAGCCAAGCGTTGATGAACGGTCCCTCGCCGCTGAGCCAGGGCGAGCGCGAGCTGATCTTCGCCTATGCGGCCGGTGTCGTTGGCTGCAAAATGGTGTACGTCGCGCACTCCGAAGTGGCCTACGCCTGGGGCATTGATCAGGGTCTGGTCGATCGCCTGCTCGAGAATCCGGATACCGCGCCCGTCGAAGCCCGCCTGAAGCCGCTGCTTGCCTACGCGCGCAAGCTGTCGCTGACGCCCAACGAGATGTACCAGGCCGATGCCGATGCGGTATTCGAGGCTGGCTGGGACGAGCAGGCCCTGCACGATGCCATCGCCGTGACCGCCCGCGCGGCCTTTATGTCGCGGCTCGTTTCGGGGTACGGCTTCAAGCCGATGTCCCGCGAACATGCCGCCAAGCGCGCCAAGCAGCGGATGGAGCAGGGCTATGTGAATCTCTATCCGGCTTTCCGCGAAGGCAAGTAACGGCGCCACTTCTGTGCGCCAACGTACCGCCTGTCAGGCGGTACGGCAATTCCACGGCACGGCGTCCATCCATGGATGATTGCCTCCCGATCCCGATCCCGATCCCGATCCCGATCCCGATCCCGATCCCGATCCTGATCCTGATCCTGATCCTGATCCCGATCCGGTCTCTGGTCCTGGCCTCGCCGCCTCTGCGTCCGCATCCATACTTTTCCCGAGTGGTGCCAGCCCGTTGCTACAGCAATCTCCGGACTGTCACCGGCGCACACAATTGTCTTTGCGGAACACACTTCACGAACACATCTCGGGAACACCCGCCATTGTGTCGGCATCGCGTCGAACGGCGGCCCCCCGGCGCACCAGCCAACGCGGCCCACTGAACGACCTCCAGGTAGCCAGGCATGCGCATTGCTTTAAAGCATGCATATACCTATCACACCAAGAACAATTAACTGGCCGCGCCCTCGCGGCCGATAAGGAGGCATGTTTGCGTGGAAAAGCCCGTCGTGAGTCCATCAAGGGAACGTTTCGACTACATCGTGGTTGGTGCGGGTTCGGCCGGCTGCGTCGTCGCCAGCCGGCTGTCCGAACAGGCCGGTTGCCGCGTACTGCTGCTGGAGGCCGGTCCACCTGCCAACGACTTCTGGATCCGTACGCCGGCCGGGATGGCCAAGCTGTTCAAGTCCGACCGATACAACTGGTGCTTCCACACCAACCCGGTCCCGACACTGTGCAATCGGCGACTCTACTGGCCGCGCGGCAAGACGCTAGGCGGCAGCAGCGCGATCAACGGCATGGTGTACCACCGAGGTAACAGAGGCGACTACGATCACTGGTCCAGCCTTGGCAATCCAGGCTGGACCTGGGATGATGTGCTGCCGTACTTCAAGCGGTCGGAGAACAACGCGCGCGGTGCCGGCCCGTATCACGGCGGTGATGGTCCCCTCGCGGTCAGCGACCTAGCGGTCACGCATCCGTCGGCGCGCGATTTCGTCGAGGCGGCACGCCGTACGGGCCTCCCCCGCATCGACGATTTCACCGGCATCGAGCGTCAAGGCGCCGGGATCCTGCAGGCTACCATCCGCGCCGGCATTCGGCAATCCGCCTACGACGCCTTCATCGCGCCAGTACGTGGGCGCGCGAATCTGTCTGTCCGGACTGGCGTTCATGTGCGCCGGGTGCTCTTCGGGGACGACCGCGAAGCCACCGGGGTCGAAGTGCAGCAGGATGGCGCTATCCGCCGTTACCACGCAGATCGGGAAGTGATCCTATGCGGCGGCGCACTAGCCTCGCCGCACCTGCTGATGCTATCCGGCGTTGGCAATGGCGACGCATTGCAACGCTACGGTATCGACACCGTCGTGCACGCGCCGGGCGTGGGTCGCAACCTCCAGGACCATTTCACGGTGCGCATGCAGGCGCTGTGCACGCCGCAGAGTTCCTACAACCACGCGCTCAACGGCTGGCGCAAGTACTGGCAGGGCTTTCGCTACCTGATGACCCGGGGCGGCTATCTCGCACTGCCATCATCGGCGGCGGCGGCATTCGTCAAGAGCCGGCCGGATCTGGACTACGCCGATGTCGAGATCAGCTTTCGGCCGATGACGTTCACCTACCGCGATGCCGGCGAGGTACAGGTCGACAGCTATCACGCAATCGGCGCCTCGGTGTACCGAGTGCGCCCGGCCTCGCGCGGCGAGGTGCTGCTGCGCTCCGCAGACCCAATGGAGGCACCGGCCTTTGCGCCGAACTACCTTGGCGAAGAGGAGGATGTGCAGGCGACTCTGGCCGGCCTGCGCAGGTTGCGCGCGATCCTTGCGACCGAGCCAATGGCCTCGCGCGTTGTGAAGGAGCGTCTACCGGGAGCTGACCTGATCACCGACGACCAACTGATCGACTTCATGCGACGCGAGGGGCATTGTGCGTTCCATCCCGCAGGAACCTGCAAAATGGGCCATGACCGGATGGCGGTGGTGGACGCGCGCCTCCGCGTGCACGGCGTGGCGCGGCTCCGGGTGGTCGATGCCTCGGTGATGCCGACCGTTACTTCCGGCAATACCAATGCCGCCGCCATCATGATCGGCGAAAAGGGTGCGGACATGATCCGCGCCGATGCCATCGCGATGCGCCACGCCGCATGATCACCGCGTCGGCGGCTCTCCTGCCCCGCGCATTTTCTCATCACAGCATGACACACTCCTATCGACATCCCATGTTCAGCAAACTCGAAGCCGACTTTCCCGAGCACCAGTCCCGTCCCGCGGGCGCCGATCTCGCCCTGAAGGGCCTGAAGGTCGTGGATTTCACGCATTTTATCGCCGGACCCTTCGCCACCATGATCCTGGCGGATATGGGCGCGGAGGTGATCAAGATCGAGGCGCCTGGCAAAGGTGACGATTTCCGCCAGTACCCCCCGTACGAGCCTGCGCTGGGCGGCGGCGCTCCGTTTGTGTGGACCAACCGCAACAAGCGCAGCATCACACTCGACCTGAAGTCGGCGGAAGGCATCTCGGTGGCGCGCGAGTTGATCGCCAAGGCCGACGTGGTGGTCGAGAACTTCTCGACCGGCGTGATGGAACGTCTGGGCCTGCACTACGACGCCTGCCGTGCAAGAAATCCCGCATTGATCTTCTGCTCGGTGTCGGCGTATGGTCGCACCGGTGCGTTTTCCGACCGGCTGGGCTTCGATCCCATCGTACAGGCCGAGAGCGGCTTCGTGTCGATGAATGGCTACACCGACCGCGAGGGCGTGCGCGCCATGTCGTCGGTGATGGATATCAGCACCGCGATGCTGGCCTGCAATGCCATCCTCGGCGCGTTGGTGGCGCGAGGGCGGACCGGTGAGGGCCAAGCGATAGAAGTGGCCCTGCTGGATAGCGCGATCCTGATGACGGGCTATGCGGCGATGCAGCAGCTCTTCACCGGAGTCGATCCATCCCGCCACGGCAATACGAGCCCAGACACCTGCCCGTCAGGGGTGTTCAAGTCGAGCGACCGTTCCTTCTTCATCAACTCGGGCAACGACAAGATCTTTCAGCGCTTGATGAGGCAGGTGCTGAACCTTCCGGAAGTCGCAGCCAATCCCGCTTACGCCACCGGGCGCGAACGCATCGCTCGACGCGGAGAATTATTCGCGCTGCTGGACGAGGCATTTGCCCAGCAGCCGTGGGAGCACTGGAAGGCGCGCATGCGCGAGGCCGGCGTGCCATGCGGGGAAGTCCGCACAGTCGGCGAGGCGTTGCGCTCACCAGAGGCGCGCGAACGCGGGATGGTGACGCGCATTCCGCATCCAGAACTGGGCTGGGTCCCCAACGTGTCGTTGCCGATCCGCTATTCCGGCACGCCGCTGGCCGATCCGGTATTGGCGCCACAGGTCGGCGAGCACACTACCGAGGTACTGGCTGACTGGCTCGGCTACGACCGTGAACGGATCGCGCAGCTCGTGCAGGCCGGCGCCTTCGGTGCCCTCGCAACGAGCGCCCCAGCTTAGCGACAGTGTGGCTTCGGAGTTTCGTACGGCCTGGTTGACACCAGGCCGTTTCCACTTTGGGCGTCGGCTCATCGAGCGGGGTATGACCGCTCACGCTGTGCATTCGAGTTGTCGTCGCCGCGCACATGTTGGTGTTCGGCAAGGACACTCCATCGCGAGGTGTCTGCCGGAAATCCGCGCGGGGCGCGCGGAATGGCCGACTTCCCGCCAGCCGAGGGGCATCGTAGGGACCTGCGCGAGTATTGGCATGCGGCTTGCGTTAAGGCGTTATACGACACAACGAACCCATGGAGAGGGATTGATGTATAAGGACGACACATTGAAGGACCGCGTTGCGCTGATCACCGGCGGTGGCAGCGGCCTTGGACTCGATATCGCCAACCTTTACGCGAGGCTGGGCGCAAAAGTCATGCTGGTGGGGCGCACCGAGGAGAGCGTGCAGGCCGCAGCGGAGGCAATCAACCGCGAAGGCGGGGCGGCAGCGGCATGCCGGACCGATGTGCGCAACTACGAAGAGGTCAAGCAAGCAGTGGAAGCGACCGTGCAGCAGTTCGGCGGTCTCGACATCCTGGTGAACAACGCCGCCGGGAACTTCGTCTGCCCGACCGCCGAGCTTTCGCCGAACGGTTGGCGGACAGTTATTGACATTGATCTCAACGGCACCTTCCACGGCTGCCATGCGGCATATCCCTATCTGAAGGCTTCCTCGCACGGCGGCTCGATCATCAGCATCATCACCATGCTGGGCGTGACTGGCTGGCCGGGCGCGGCGCACGCCTCCGCGGCCAAGGGAGGCATTCTTTCTCTGTCGCGGACGCTGGCGGTCGAGTGGGGTGGCGACGGCATCCGCGTGAACACGATTTCTCCGGGGCCGATCGGCGACACCGAAGGCGTACGCCGGATGTACATCGAGACGGGACGCGGTGAGCTCGAAGCGAAGAAGACCGCGCTGGGTCGCTTTGGCCGCAAGCAGGATATCGCGAATGCCGCGGCGTATCTCGCGTCGGACCTCGCTTGCTATGTCACTGGGGAGAATCTGATCGTCGACGGCGGACGTTGGTTGAAGTACGTCGCTGAATGACATACACGCAGGTCCGCCTGGCGATGAGGAAATGCCAGAAGTGGACCGAGTACCCATCGAGACTTCGCCATCCGTTCGGCGGATGGCAGGCATTGGAGAAAAAACCATGACGGAAAAGATCGTGATCACGGAGCGTGACGGTCCTGTGCTCATCGTGCGGCTTTCGAATCCGGAGAACCGCAACTCGCTGACGTCTGCACTGCGAGAGCAGATCGGCGACGCGGTCGCCGTCGCCGAGCGGGACCGGACCGTCCGTTCCGTGTTCCTGACCGGCGACGGCCCGACGTTCTGCTCGGGTGGCGATCTCAACATGTTGAAGACCGCATGCGATCCGTGGCCGGTCCACCGCCGCTTTCGCGGCCTGGGGCGTTGGCTAACGCCGCTGATTACACTGGACAAGCCGGTCGTGGTCGGTGTGAACGGGCACGCAGTAGGCGGGGGGATGGGGCTGGCACTGACCGGCGACGTCTTGATCGCGGGGGAAAGCGCGAAGTTCGTGTCGGGATTCTTCCGGCTCGGCGCCATCCCCGACATCGGCATGATGTACCACCTCCCGCGACTGATTGGCATGGCGCGCGCCAAGGACTTCCTGTTTAGCGGTGCGACCATGACCGCGCAGCAGGCGGCGGAGCTCGGCTTGGTCTCCCGGGTGGTACCCGATGCCGAACTGCGCGAGGCCGGCCTGCGCGAGGCAAAGCGGCTGGCAGACGGTCCCGCCGAAGTCATGGGCCTGGCAAAGATCTTGATGGCGCGCAGTTTCGAGACTACGCTGAACGACATGTTCGCATTCGAGGGGTTCGGGCAGGCGATGGCGATGTCCAATCCCGAGTTCCGCGAAGGGCTGGCCGCAGCGCTCGAGCGTCGCAGCGCCTATTTTGCCGCCGCGTCGGACCGTGATCTCTCACTCGGTGGAGGTCAGCCATGAGCGCGCAGCTTCCCCAGCCGATCGCCAACGCCGACTCGCTACCTTATTGGAATGCCGTGCGCGAACGCAAGTTGCTGATCCGTCGCTGCATGGCGTGCGAGGCCCTGCATTTCATGCCCCGCCATCTTTGTCCGGAGTGCTGGTCCGACGAGCTCGAATGGGTGCAGAGCGCGGGCACGGGCAGCGTCTACAGCTTCACCATCATCCGTCGCGCTTCCATGCCCGCATTCAACGACAAGGTCCCCTATGTGGTGGCCTTGATCGAACTCGATGAAGGCCCGCGCATGGTGACCAACATCGTCGGCGACAATGCCCTGTCGGTATCGATAGGGGACCGGGTCGAGGTGACATTCGAGGAGCGCGGCGACGGCGCCATGGTGCCCCAGTTCCAGCCAGTGGCAGCTACAGCAGAGGCCGACCGATGAAGATACCTGCATCGTTGAAGAACAAGGTGGCCATCGTCGGCGTCGGCGAGTCCGATATCGGTCGCGTGCCGAATATGTCAGGGCTGGGCCTCAATGCGCAGGCCGCCAAGCGCGCACTCGACGACGCCGGCCTGAAGGTCTCGGACATCGATGGCGTGCTGACCGCGTACTCGTTCACCGAGCCCTACTTCATGCTGGGCTCGGTGCTCTGCGAATACCTGGGCATCAAGCCACGCTTCAATGCGTCAATGGTCGTTGGGGGCGCCAGCCCAGCCGTGATGCTGAAGCACGCAGCGGAAGCGATCGTCAGCGGCCAGGCAGAGACCATCCTCGTCTGTGCCGGTGAGAACCGCGCCACCGGACAGTCGCGCGATGCCACCGTGGCGGCGTTGATGGCGGTGGGCCATCCGTACTTCGAGCAGCCCTATGGCGCCTCGATTCCGGGTTTCTACGCCATGATCGCGCAGCGCCATATGCATGTGCATGGCACTACCCGCGAGCAGCTCGCGCACGTGGCGGTGATGACCCGCGAGCATGCGCTGCTGCACCCGAATGCCCATATGAAGAAACCATTGACACTCGACGACGTGCTGACGGCCAAGCCTATCGCCGATCCGCTGGGCATGCTCGACTGCTGCCTGATCTCCGATGCAGGCGGGGCGTTCATCGTAACGTCCGCCGAACGCGCGCGCGATCTCCGCAGCCAGCCTGCGTTCCTGCAAGGTATTGGGGAGTACCACACGCACGAGCACCTGATGTGCGCGCCCAGCCTGACTGAATTCGGCGCGAAGGAGTCCGGACGCATCGCCTATGAGATGGCCGGCTTGAGACCACAGGACATTGATGTTGCGGAGTTGTACGACTGCTTCACCATCGTGCCGATCATCGAACTGGAAGAACTGGGCTTTTGCGAGCCGGGCGAGGGCGGGGTGTTCTTCGCCGGCGGACATGCGCGCATCGGCGGCAAGCTCCCGGTGAACACCCACGGCGGAATGCTGTCGCATGCGCACGCCGGTGCCGCTGGCGGCTTGTTCGGCATCGTCGAGGCCGTGCGCCAATTGCGCGGCGGCCTCGGCGAACGCCAGGTCGACGGCGCGGAGGTCGCGCTCGTGCACAACGAGGGCGGGATCCTTTCCTCGCATTGCACGGTGATTCTCGCAAACGGGAAGGGATGACGAGTACGCAGGGTAGCGACAAAACACACAACAGAAAGGAGACCGAAATGACCACCACCCCAGCCCCACGCGGTCACTACTTCGACGATTTCGAGGTCGGCCAGGAGTTCGTAAGTCCCGCTCGAACGATCACGCTGACCGACATCGTGAACTTCGCATGCCTATCAGGCGACTTCAATGAGGTTCACACCAACTTCGAGTACTGCAAAACGACCTCATTCGGCGAACCCATCGCCCACGGCCCCCTCGTGTACGCCGTGATGGGCGGGCTGCAGTATGCGAGCGGTGTCAATGACGGTACCCTTCTCGCCCTGCTGCAGATCGACGGCTGGAAGATGCTCGGTCCAGTGAAACATGGCGATACGATTCGTCTGCATTCGCGCGTCCTCGCCAAGAAGGCGTCAAGCAAGCCTGACCGGGGAGTCGTAACGTTCCTGCGTCAGTGCGTCAAACAGGACGGCTCGGTCGCGCAGGAGATGACAGCCACATTGCTGTACCGGCGGCGCGGCGACTGAAGCCGTCATCAGCCGGTCCGCCATCCTTTTTCTTGGGTCGTCTTCCCACGGCGCAAGAGAAAAGGGCGGGTGTGCTCAGCGCACCCGCCCTGATCGCTGGACAGGTAGAAACCAGTTACTCTTTCTGGATGCCGAGCTCTGCTGCGAGCTTGGCCATCTCGGCCAGCTCACGCTTCAACGATTGATTGAATTCTTCCGGCGAGACCGCCATCGGCTCGATACCGTCCTTCTCCAACCGATCGTGCAGTTCTTTGCTGGAAGCCTGCATCGTCGCCGATAGCTTCTGAATCACGTCCTTCGGCGTGCCCGCGGGCGCGAACAGATCGACGTAAAAATACGAACTAAAGTTGGGAAAGCCCTGCTCGGCGAGGGTGGGGAGGTCGGGGTATGCCGGCAGACGGTTGGTGGAGCTGACTCCCAGCGCGCGAAGCTGCCCGCCCTTGACCATTGAGGTGGTGTTGCCTACGCCATCGAACATCATGGTCACGCGTCCGCTGATCAGGTCAGGATAGACAGCGCTTGTGCCCTTGTATGGGACATGCAACGTCTTAACTCCTGCGCGCTGGAGGAAGGATTGGGCCGCGAAGAAGGGCGTCGTCCCGAGGCCGTTGGAGCCAAACGACAACGCGTTGGGCTTGGCCTTCGCACGCGCGACGAAATCGACAGCATTTCTGTCCGGTTGGCTTGCGCCGACCACCATTACCCAGGGCGATCGGGCGATCGGCCCGATTCCGACAAAGTCCTTCATCAAATCGTAGCCGGGATCGAGCTTGACGGAGGGTAACCCGGTGATGGTATTGGTTACAGCTAGCAGGGTATATCCGTCCGCCGGGGCGCTGCGAACCGACCGAATGCCGACCAGCGTGCCGCCGCCGGCGCGGTTCTCGACCACGATTGGCTGGCCCAGCTTCGTTTCCATCCGTTGGGCGACCATCCGAGTCACCATGTCGAGCAGGCCGCCAGGCGCCGAGGCCACCACGATGCGGATGGCCTTGGACGGGAAGGAATCGGCTGCATGGGTCGACGTGATGGCGGCGAACGCGAGCGACGCGCCGCTCAGTAGCTGCGCAATCGCCGTCTTGATGACAGCTTTTTTCATATCGGTTGTCTCCTATATTGTCGAGGCAACGGCCCACCGCCATCCGCGTCTGGCTTAAGATTAAATGCTACCGGGCATTGGCGTGAGCAGGAACCACACATCGCCTCGCCTGCATTTCGACGTCGGCACGTTGTCTGGGCTTGTGAGTTACGGCAATACTTGGGCCAGCTGTCCGCTGTCGAGATTTCCGGATCGATGATAGTAACGACATGCGTCGTCCGTCGAGCGATGCCCGCAGGTTGGACACGGGAGCGCCGGCAGGGATCAGGGTCGTGTCCGGTGGTACCGGGGCGGCATGGTGCGGATGCGCTTGCCTTTCCCCCCCGAGAAGAGAGCGCATTGCCACTCTCTTAGGCAATCAAAGTTCCTCGGAGGCGGTACTCGCTGGTCATGGATCTCGTTTGTCGGTCCAAGTAATCCCTCCGCATCTTGCGCACTAGATGTTTCGCCGTTTCGAGTTTCCCACACGCCATTGAACAGTCCTAATAGCGCTCCTGTCGCCTGCCTTCTCTGTCTTCGAAGTGGACATGGTGTAGTCGCCGGGGACACTGCTGCTCAGTTGCAATGTTGCAGCTTTGGCAGGGTGTAAGGCTAGGAGGACCGGACTTGCCGCAACGAGCAGCAGGCACTCGCCGTGGTGGAGGCGTCGATGCGCCGCTTCGGCCGCATCGACGTGCTGGCTTGCTCAATCAAATGCAAACCTCCTGAGACAAACAAACGCACAACCATCGAACGCCGAGTTCTACGTCAGCGCCAGAAGGCTGCCTATGCGGTTGTTTGAGCAGCCTCATTTCTAGAGCATGGTGCCCTCCGTGCGCTGAAAGGCGTGAGCACTACGGCAGCAACAGTGTCTTAATGGCGCGGCGCTCGTCCATCGCCCGATAGGCTTCGGCCACCCGCGCCAGGGGCAATGTCAGGTCGAACACTTGTCCGGGGCGGATGGTTCCATCCAGCGTCAGTCCGATCAGATGCGGCAGGTATTGACGCACAGGAGCAGGGCCGCCATGCAAATGCACCTGCTCAAAGAACAGTTCTTCGCCCTTGAGCAACACACCATGCGGCACGCCCACGTAGCCCACATGCCCGCCAGCGCGAGTGGCATGGATGGCCTGCCACATCGACTCATGCGTGCCCACACACTCGATGGTGCAGTCCACACCCAGACCATTGGTCATGTCCTGGATGAGGGCTACGCCCTCATCCCCGCGTTGTTCCACGATGTCGGTAGCGCCAAGGCTGCGAGCCAATTGCTGGCGCGACGGATGGCGACTCATGGCGATAATGCGCTCGGCACCCATCTGCTGGGCGGAGAGAATCGCCAGCAAGCCCACCGCGCCATCGCCGACCACGGCCACTGTGGTGCCAGGTCGTACCTGTGCGGCGGCGGCGCCGAACCACCCTGTGCCCATCACATCGGACAGGGCCAGTAGATCCGGAAGCATGTCCTGCGGGGGCAGCATTGGCGTGGCCACCAGTGTGCCGTCGGCCAGCGGCACGCGCAGCAGCGGCGCCTGCGCGCCGCCGACAAACTCGACCTGTTGGCATGAGGATTGGTAGCCGTGATTGCACACGGCGCAGGTGTTGTCCGACGCAAAGAACGAGCCGATCACAAACTGACCGAGCTTGACGTTGCACACTTCGCTGCCGATTTCCTCGACCACGCCACAGTACTCGTGCCCCATCGGCATCGGCTCGGTAGTGGGCTGAATGCCGCGGTACGGCCACAGATCGGAGCCGCAGACGCAGGTCGCGGCGATGCGAACGATGGCATCCGTGGGCTTGAGAATCTGTGGGTCAGCACGTTCCTCGAAGCGTATGTCTCGTGGCCCGTAGAGCATGGTGGCTTGCATAGTTACTTTGCTCCCGACTTAGCGGCCAGTTGGCGGTCCAGCGCTTCGCGCGCACGACGGGCGTGCGCGGCATCCACGCGCTCGCCCAGCACTTGGGCGAGCTGGCCCAACTGGCTGGCCGTGAGACCCACGTTCATACTGATGCCCATATGCGATTGCAACTGAGACTCGGCGCCCGGCAGCGCCGACAGCATGCCCACCGTGGCCAGCTCGCGGCTTTGCCAGTCCAGGTTGTCGCGCTCGAAGATGTCACCGAACAGATGGGCCTTGAGGTATTCGTCGATGGCGGGGGCGAAGTCGAACAGCGGCCCCTTGACCGGCGCGCCCGCCAGCTTGGTCTGGTTTGCCGTGCCCGCGGCCAGCAGCGCGTCGCCCTTCGGGATGGCGTGGCTGGGCACGTGACCTGGCGCATCCTGGATACCGCGTTGCTTGCGCGCCTCCAGTACCTTCATCAGTTCGCCCAGCGCATTGAGACTGCGTGGAAATCCCGCGTAGGCGTAAAGCTGCACCAGGATTTCCTTGGCGTCGCTCACCGTCAGGCCAGCATCCAGCCCTTGGTTCAAGGCCGTGTTCAGCTTGGCGATGTCGCCCGCTGCAGCGAAGGCCGCGAGGGGTACGATGGCCTGCTGGCGGGCGGTAAGGGTTTCGGAAGCGCTGGGTGCGGTGATTTGGCGGATCATTCCTTGATGCTCCTGCGCGTTCGATGCCCTTTGGCTCAGTGTGGTTGCCAAAGCCAGACTCAGGGCAACTGTCAGCACGCCAACCCGACGGCGTGTCGCGCGTTGCTTAACGGGCGTTGTATTGCTCATCGGTGACTTTCTCCATCCATGTAACGTTCTTGCCGTCCACCGTCCCGGTGACAGCCAGGTGGGTCATCGCCGTGGTGGGCGCGGCGCCATGCCAGTGCTTGACGCCAGGCGGGCACCAGACCACGTCGCCGGGCCGGATGACTTGCACGGGTTTGCCCCATTCCTGCGTCAGGCCCACGCCGGAGGTCACCACCAATTTCTGCCCCGCAGGATGCGTGTGCCACGCGGAACGTGCGCCGGGCTCGAAGGTGACCAGGCCGCCGGAGGCATTGATGTTCTTATCAGCGGGCCAGACCGGATCGACCCGCACACGGCCGGCGAAGAATTCGGCCGGGCCGGCGGCCGAGGGCTGGTCGCCCGCGCGTGCGATTTGCTGCGCGCCAGCGGACGTGTTGGCCTGCGGCTCGGCGGCCAGGGCCGGAGTGGCCTGCAGGGCGGTCGCGCACAGGCCGAGTTTGAGGAACAAGTGCATAAATATCCTTTCCTGATGCAATGCGGCTCAGCCGCGCGGCGGGCCGGCGAGGTATTGCTTGTCGGTGACATGCTCCATCCACTCGACGTTCTTGCCATCAAGCGCTTCCTGGATCGCGATGTGGGTCATTGCAGTGGTCGGCGAAGCGCCGTGCTAGTGCCGATACCCGGGCGGGCACCAGATGACATCGCCCGCCCGGATTTCGACAATGGGCTCGCCCTCGCACTGCGTCCAGCCGCTGCTTGCGGTGACGATCAGCGTCTGCCCCAGGGGATGGGTGTGCCAGGCCGTGCGCCCTCCCGGCTCGAAGGTAACGGCAGCGCACGACACGCGGGTCGGTGCGGGCGGGTTGTTCCGTGGGTCGATGCGAACCGTGCCGGTGAACCATTCGGCAGGCGCCTTGACGGACGGCTGAGCTCCAGCGCGTTTGAGTTCCATGGGCGGTTCCTTTCAATGAATGTTCAGGCCCTTCTCGCAGTACCAGCCGCATAGGCAGGCGCATCAATCCTCACCGGCGATGCCGTTAAGACCTTTGGGCGAGCCGCGCGTCAGGGACGCTAAAGGGTGGGCTTGGGGCAGCCGGGATTGACGAGAGGACGTCGAGAACGCTCGCTCCCTCCCATGAGCGTTCCTACCAAATGTAGTTGGAGCGACTTCGCGCGACTAGACGCCAGAAACTACATGCGGCTATAAATGGCGCTCATGAATCGGAGCGCCGCTCTGCCCTGGATCGGGCTAGTGCCGGTAACGCAGTTCCTCGACGATCAGCGACAGTGCGGGCGACGATTGGCGCCGACTGGCGAAGAAGATGTGGAGACCAGGGATGGTCGGGCACCAGTCCTTGAGCACGGCTTGGAGTCGGCCGTTCTTGATATGGGGGCGCGCCAGTTCCTCCGGCATGTATGCCAGGCCAAATCCCGCCAGTGCAGCCTCGACAACCGGGTAGATGCAGTTGAATGTCCACGAACCTTCAACCCGAACCTGCAGGTTTCGTTTCCCCTTCTTGAGTTCCCAGGCACACACGCCGCCACGCGTGGAGAAGCGCATGTTGATGCACTCGTGCTCGGTCAGGTCTGACGGGGACTTGGGCGGCGGATGCCCTTCCAGGTAGGAAGGCGCACCGACGATCACCATGCGGATGTCCGGCGAAATCCGAACCGCCGTCATGTCCTTGGCAATCTGGTCGCCAAAACGAACACCCGCATCAAAGCGCTCCGCCACGATGTCTGTCAGTCCCGGCTCAATCACTACCTCGATTTTGACGTCGGGGTACTTCGGCTGGAGCTTGGAGAGCTTGGGCCAGAGGATCGTGTTCGCCGCAAAATCAGAGGCGGTGATTCGCACTGTCCCGGCGGTCTTGCCGCGAAGCTCCTCGAATGCGGCCAGTTCCTCGGTGATCGCCTCGAATCGAGGGGCCACTCTCTGGATCAGGCGTTCTCCTGCCTCCGTTGCTGAGACGCTGCGGGTCGTGCGCGTCAGCAAACGCAGCCCCAGTCGCGCCTCCAACGCGCGAATTGTGTGGCTGAGCGCAGACTGAGAAACGCCCAATTGAGCCGCCGCGCGGGTAAAGCTACGCTCCCGCGCCACAGCGAGAAAAGCCAGGATTTCGCGAAAGTTTTCACCAGACATTCAAGGTACTCCGCTGTTATGGCCTGTAGCGCAAGGCCTCGACCAGCAATGTCATCGCGCGCAAAGGCTGGCGTCGATTCGGATAGTAGAGGTGGAATCCGGGCCACACCGGGCACCAGTCCTCCAGCACGGAGATGAGTTGCCCCTTCGAAACATAGGGGAGAACCATGTCCTCCGGCAGGTAGGCCAACCCGAAGCCAGCCTTGGCCGCCTCGAAAATGTCGTAGGCGTTGTTGAAGATGACCGTTCCATCCACCCGGGCATTCACTGAGTGTTTCCCCTTGACGAACTCCCATTCGTAGAGGCCGCCATAGGTGGAGGTGCGCAGATTGATGCAAACGTGCTCGGTGAGGTCGCGCGGCGTTCTTGGCGGCGGTCGCCCTGCGAAGTAGGATTTCGATCCCACCACCATGTTGCGAACGTCAGGGCCGATCCGCACTGAAATCATGTCCTGCGCCAGTTCTTGGCCGAACCGCACGCCAGCGTCGTAGCCGCGGGCGGCGATATCGACGCTCTCATACTCATTGATCAACTCGACCTTGATCTTGGGGTATTTCGGGAGGAATTTCGCCAGCTTGGGCCAAAGGGTGCTCCTGATGGCGTAGTCGATGGCGGTGATCCGGATCGTTCCCAGGGGCTCGTCCCGAAGTTCGCCGAGCGACTGGATCTCGGCCTCGATCTCGTCAAACTCAGGAGCCAGACGATCAAGTAGCCGCTGGCCCGCCTCGGTGGGCGACACGCCGCGCGTGCTGCGCATGAGAAGACGAACGCCCAGCTTTTCCTCCAACGCCCGGATGGTGTAGCTCAAGGCTGGCTGTGTGACCCGAAGCCGGGCCGCCGCGCGCGTGAAGCTGCGTGCGCGTGCAACGGCGATGAAGGCAAGCAGGTCGCTGAAGCTGTCTCGCGACATTGATAAATCCCCTTTATAGGACTCCATCGATATTACAGCCTTCGTCTGAACCGCGCTGGAGATAGAAGCATTCTTGAATTGCCAAATTCATGAGTGGAGCTTATGGGACTATGCAAATTCTGCCGTCTATTCAATGTTGGACGCGCGATCTAAAGTTCACTATCAGAAAAAAGCTGGCCATCTACCCGGAAGACTGAGCTCTGCAAGCGAGTATTGAGGCGCTGCAGAATTGCCCCACGAGGCCATCGTGCGCCCTCGTATGGGCGCCCGATTGTGTGCAGTCAGCCTGGCGCTGAACGTCACAATCGGCCGAATTGGGAGCCGCCAGCTACAGGCTGGATCGCCGCGTCGCTGCACGACGCTTCTTGTTCTCTGAGCATTGAAGGAGTAGACCCAATGAACGAGCAAATTTCCTCTCGTCGACGCGACTTGCTGAAGGCGAGCGCAACGGTCGGCGCGATCGTGTGTGCTACGCCACTCATGACGGGAGCAGCCACCGCGCGGCGGGCGACAGCAACTTCTTCGGAGAGCAATGCAATGGATCTGCCCAACATCACCAAGCGCCGGACCCTTGGATCGAGCGACTTCCGCATGGAGGTGTCCGCCTTGGGCTTCGGCGTGATGGGAATGAACTACAACCGCGGCCTCCATCCAGACCGCAAGGCGATGATCACGCTGCTGCATCAAGCAGTGGACCGCGGCGTCACCTTGTTTGACACCGCTCAAGTCTATGGGCCGTTGATCAATGAAGAACTCGCTGGCGAGGCATTGCACTCGTTGCGGAACAAGGTGAGCGTGACGACCAAGTTCGGCCATCGCATCGTCAATGGCAAGTACTTCGAGGGCGAACTGGACAGTACGCCCCAGAACATCCGGCGTGTCGCCGAGGAATCGCTCAAGCGCCTGCGCATCGAGACCATCGAGCTGTTCTACCAGCACCGGCTCGATCCGGCCGTGCCCATTGAAGACGTGGCGGGCACCGTCAAGGATCTGATCCGCGAAGGCAAGGTCAAACGCTTCGGTCTTTGCGAGGTCAACCCGCAGACCATCCGCCGCGCCCACGCCGTGCAGCCCGTGACCGCCGTGCAGAGCGAGTACCACCTGATGTGGCGCGAGCAGGAGAGGGAAGTGTTCCCGGTGCTCCAGGAGTTGGGGATCGGCTTCGTGCCCTACAGCCCGCTCAACCGCGGTTTCCTTGGCGGCGGCATCACCGAGTACACGCGCTTTGAATCCGGCAATGACAACCGGAACACGCTTCCGCGTTTCACGCCGGAGGCCATTCGGGCGAATCTGGCAGTGGTGGAAGTGCTCAACGCGTTCGGTCGGACCAGAGGCGTGACGTCCGCACAGGTGGCGCTGGCCTGGATGATGGCGAAGGCACCCTGGATCGTTCCGATTCCAGGCACCACCAAGCTGGCCAACCTGGACGAAAACCTGCGCGCGGCCAACCTGACGCTGAATCCGGCGGAAGTGCATGAGCTGGAGTCCGCCATCTCCGGATTTCGGATCGTGGGCGACCGGTATCCGGCCTCGCAGCAAAAGCAGGTCCAGAGCTGATGGCTGAACACCAGGTCCGGAAGGAGCGTTCATGACATGATCGCGTGATGAACTCCACAGGGCCGTCGAAGCCGACGATCTCCATGTCGCGCCGTTCCGCGGTGACGGCGTGACTTACGGCAGGCCGACATGGATCTGGTGCGTAGCCGTCCATGACGATCTCTACGTGCGCGTCTACCACGGCCGCAACTCCCGCTGGCATCAGGCTGCAGTACGCGAGAAGGCGGGACGGATCGTCGCTGCCGGCATGACGAAGGAAGTTTCCTTCGAGCGGGTCGAAGGGCCGATCAACGGCCGCATCGACGATGCCTATCGGGCGAAGTACCGCGGCATCCCATATCTGCAACCTCCAGGCGCTATCGACGGTGTGCGCTGCCCCGGCAGTTCTGGCAAAAGACCCCTATCGCCCCATCGCCATCCAAAACGCATATCCAACAGAGGAACTGAAATCATGAAAATCTCCTTCGAAAACCAAGTGGCACTTGTGACAGGCGCGGCGTCGGGCATCGGTCTGGCAACCGCCAAGGCCTTCGCGCAGGCTGGCGCGTCCGTTGCACTGGCGGACGTCAACGGTGATGGCGTAGGCGCTGCTGCCGATGAGCTGGTGGCGGCAGGGTTCAAGGCGGTCGGCATTCGCTGCAACGTGGCTGATCTGGGTGAAGTCGAGGCGATGGTCAAGCAGACTGTCTCCAGGTTCGGTCGCCTGGACGTCGCATTCAACAACGCAGGTGTTCAGAACGCGCTCGCGGAAACCGCCGACGCCACGCCCGAAGACTTCGACCGGGTGAACTCGGTCAATCTGCGTGGCGTGTGGGCGTGCATGAAGTTCGAGCTGCAGCACATGCGGCAGCATGGAAGCGGCGCCATCGTCAACTGCTCCTCCCTTGGGGGGCTGGTCGGCGGTGCCGAGCGTGGCACCTACCATGCTGCCAAGCATGGCGTTCTGGGCCTGACCAAGAGCGCGGCGCTGGAATACGCCACTCGCAACATCCGCGTCAATGCCGTGTGCCCTGGCCTGATCTGGACCCCGATGGCAGATCAGATGGTTGCCGCCGGCCAGAAGGAGGCACTCGACGCCATGCTCCCCGGCATTCCCATGCGGCGGCACGGGCGCGCCGACGAGATTGCTGACGTTGTGCTTTGGCTTTGCAGCGCGGCTTCCAGCTATGTGACCGGGCAATCCATCTCCGTGGATGGCGGACTTGTCATGCGCTGAACAAGGTGTCGATCAATCGGCGCACATGCGTTTCAAGGCGTGCAGCGAGGCGATAGGTCGGCGGTGAGCGGACAGGCGCATCCAAATATCCGGCATCGACCGGCACCATCCCACGGGGAGAAGGCGGATGGACACGTTTCCAGCACTGGCGGACGCCAGCGGCATCACCTTGCCAGCTATGCTGAGGCAACTGATCGATGCAGGCCGCACTGGCTACGGCGCCGACATCGAGGCCTGGCCGACTGGAAGGCCCGCACGCTGGCCGCGCAGCCGGTGCTTTCCTGCGTCCATGATCTGGAGTGGATCGACGCGAAGCAGGCCGGCAAATTCATCGCCGAATGGCTCAATCTAGGCTTCCAGCATGGCCGGGGAACGCGAAGACTGACGGCTACGGAATAGGGGGACGAGGTAGGACGCCGCTGCGTCTTGGTCGCCGCTCGGCTTACCGTGGCGCGGGGCCGGTGGTGCCGCGGCACGCGAGGCTCACCGGTAGCTCCGTTCGGCCCGGAATGGTGCCATCCTGCGACCAGGCCAGCAGCGCCTGCGCGACGAGTTCGCCAAGCTGCCGGGTACGCAGGGAGATGGTGGTCAGCCCCGGCGCGATTTCGGCGGCGATCGGCAGGTCGTCGCAGCCGATGACCGATAGATCGTCGGGGATCCGTATGCCGAGTGAGGCGGCTTCGAAGAGGCACCCGAGAGCGAGTACATCATTGCCGCAGAAAATGGCCGTGGGGCGCTCGGCGCCGATGCTCATCAGACGCTGTAACCCGGCTCGTCCGCCCGCGAAGCCGTAGGGTTGCTCACAGATCGCGCCCGGCTGAGGGGCCAAGCCGTGTGCCTTCAACGTGTTGACGAAGCCCTCCACGCGTTGGCGTGCGCGGTCATTGTGCCGTGTGATGCCGGAGATCATGCCGAAGCGGCGATGGCCGAGCTCAAGAAGGTGGAGCGCGGCCATCGCGCCAATCTCGAAGTTGTCGAAACCAATGCAAGGGTAGTCGTCGGACAGCGACCACGTCAGCAGCGTATGGATCCCGCTCTTCTCCAGGATCGAGAACGTTTCATGCGCATGCTCGCTGCCAACCAGCACCAAGGCGTCCACCGCGCGCTCTGATAAGGCGCGAACGACGGCGATCTCGCTTTTCAGGTTGTAGTTGTGCGTGGCCAAGAGCAACTGGTACCCGTGCTCGGCCAGGGTCGTCTGAAGGCCTTGGATCGCATTTGAGAAGATGGCGTTGTCCAGGGTGGGTACCACAGCCCCGACCGTGCGCGAGCGCCCGGAGGCGAGCGTGCGTGCGGACGCGTCGGGTACATAGCCCAGCGCCGCAATGGCCGACTGGACCCGCTCAAGGGTCTTCTCGCGCACCATCGTGGGGGAGGAAAGGGCACGCGAGGCGGTCGCCATCGATACGCCCGCGAGCTTCGCCACATCTTCTAACCTTGTACGCCGCACAGCCTTTGCTCCGTCTGTCGAATGGCGTCATTGTCTCCGATCTTCCCGCGCGCGGGTCGGGCGCATGCTGCGGTGCGACATGGTTTTCCCGTTCAAACCACAGGAAAACCCTAGCTTGCATCGGCTGCTCGGTGCACTATTCTTGCATATGAAAGCGCTTACATTTTGTATGTGGTAACGGTAAAACTGAAAATTTTATGTGATTATTTAACGCGTATGAACAGTTTCATTCATACAAACCAAATTTTGATAGCGCTTGCATATTTGACACCAACCAGCACTAGGGAAATCATGATCTATCTGAAAAAAGCCAACAAGACGCCGGAGACCGAAACAGCAACCGCCCAGGAAGTCGTGACGGAGATGTTGGCCCAGATCCGGACGCGCGGCGACGAAGCCGTTCGCCAGTACGCCAGGGACCTGGATGGCTGGAGCGGCGATTTCATCCTCACGCCGGAGCAAATCCGGCGGCAAACCGCCGAGGTGCCGGCCGCGGTGCGTGCCGATATCGACTTCGCCATCAAGCAGGTGCACGACTTCGCCATGGCGCAGCGCGGGTCGCTGCGCGAGTTTTCAGTGGAATTGCATCGCGGCGTGACGGCAGGGCAACGGGTGATTCCGGTCAACGTGGTTGGCTGTTACGCTCCGGCGGGTCGCTACGCCCATATCGCGTCGGCCTATATGGGCGTGGCCACGGCCAAAGCCGCGGGCGTGAAAACGGTGGTGGCATGCTCCAGCCCGTTCCGGGGCCAGGGCATGCATCCCCACGTGCTCTATGCTTTCCAGGCGGCCGGTGCGGACGTGATCATGACGCTTGGCGGCGTGCAGGCCATTGCGTCGATGGCTTATGGGCTGTTCACTGGCAAGCCGGCCGATGTGGTGGTGGGGCCGGGCAACAAGTTCGTGGCCGAGGCGAAGCGTGCCCTGTTCGGGCAGGTTGGTATCGATGTGTTCGCGGGCCCATCGGAGGTGGCGGTGATCGCCGACGACAGCGCCGACCCTCGCATCGTCGCCAGCGACCTGGTCGGCCAGGCCGAGCACGGGCACGAGTCGCCTGCCTGGCTGTTCACGACTTCCCGCCAGTTGGCCGAGCGCGTCATGGCGCTGGTCCCCGAACTGATCGCCAGCCTGCCGCCCACGGCACGTGACGCGGCAGCGGCGGCCTGGCGCGACTACGGCGAAGTGATCCTGTGCGATAGCCGCGAAGAGGTGGTGGGGGTATCGGACCGCTATGCTTCCGAGCATCTGGAGGTACATGCCGACGACCTGGATTGGTGGCTCGCGCGGCTTACCTGCTACGGCTCGCTCTTCCTTGGCGAGGAAACCACGGTAGCTTTTGGCGACAAGACCAGCGGGCCTAACCACGTGCTGCCCACCAAAGGCGCCGCGCGCTACTCGGGCGGGCTGTCGGTGCACAAGTTCATGAAGACGCTGACCTGGCAGAAGATGACGCGCGAAGCCGCGCAGCAGATCGGGCAGGTGACTGCGCGCATTTCCCGGCTTGAAGGCATGGAGGCGCATGCACGTACCGCTGATGACAGGCTGGCCAAGTATTTTCCAGCCGAGCGCTTCGAAACCGGCGTTCCGGTCGAGGTTTGACGATGTCATCCCCAACCTACCCAACCTCCGATTCCGCCGCCCTGCCGCCAGGGCTGGTGCCGGATCTGCGAGGGCGGCAGGCTCTCGTGACTGGCGGCAGTTCTGGCATTGGCGAGGCTATCGCCACGGCGCTAGGGCTCGCCGGCGCGCGCGTGGTGCTGGCCGCCCGGCGGCAGAGCCAGCTTGACGACGCAGCAGCCCGGCTGGATGTACTGGGCATCACGGCCGCGACCGTGGCCGGCGATATGTCCGACTTGGACGCGCTGCCGGCGCTGTCGGCGGCTATCCAGCAGCGCTTCGGTGCCATCGATATCCTCGTCAACGCGGCGGGCATGAACCTGCGCGAGCCTTTTGGGGCGGTGACGCCGGCCAGTTGGCGCCTGCAGTTGGATACGCACGTCGGCGCACCGTTCTTCCTGGCGCAGGGGCTAGCGCCAGCCATGCAGGCGCGCGGCTGGGGCCGCATCCTGAATATCGCGTCGTTGCAATCGCATCGCGCCTTCGCCAACAGCGCGCCGTACGGCGCTGCCAAGGGTGCGATCGTCCAGTTGACTCGCGCCATGGCCGAGCAGTGGTCGCCGCACGGCATCACCTGTAACGCGATCGGCCCGGGTTTCTTCCCGACGGCACTGACCGGCCCGGTATTTGCCGACACCGAGCTGGCCGGTTTCCACGCCGCACGGACCTGCATGGGCCGCAATGGCGAACTGAAGGACCTGCACGGGCTGGCGGCCTTCCTCGCCAGCGATATGGCGGCCTACATCACCGGCCAGACCTTCATGGTGGATGGAGGCTACACGGCACGGTAGATACGCAGACCATGGCGCCGGAAGCGCAGCCGTGCTTGCGCGCGGCGGCCGCCATGCCCCCTACATAAAAAATACAGGCAGGAGACAGGATCATGGAATCAACAGCGAACAGAGGCGCGCCAGCGCACAAGCTGCGCAAGGTAGTCACCTCGAGCACGATCGGCGCGATGGTGGAGTGGTACGATTTTTTCCTGTACGGCGTGGTCGCCGGACTGGTCTTCAATAAGCTGTATTTTCCGTCGGACGATCCTGTCGTGGGCACGCTGCTGGCCTACGCGACTTTCGCGGCGGGCTTTGTGGCACGCCCGCTCGGCGGCGTCATCTTCGGCCACTTCGGCGACACGCTGGGCCGCAAGCGCATGCTGGTCCTCACGCTGATGATCATGGGTGTGGCCACCACCGCCATCGGCCTGATTCCGACCTACGACCAGATCGGCGTTTGGGCGCCCATTCTGCTGCTGGTGTGCCGGCTGGCGCAGGGGATCGGCCTGGGTGGGGAGTGGGGCGGGGCGGTGTTGATGACCTTCGAGAGCGCGCCCAGTCATCGACGCGGCTTCTTCGCAAGCCTCCCGCAGACCGGAATGTCGCTCGGCCTGGTGCTCGCCAGCGGGGTGATCGCCACCCTGTCTCTGCTGCTGTCGGACAAGGAATTCCTGGCCTGGGGCTGGCGCGTTGCCTTCCTGCTCAGCGCTGTGATGGTGGGCATCGGCTCTTATATGCGCTCGCATGTGGACGAGTCGCCCGAGTTTGCCCAGGCAAAGACGCGCGGCAAGCAGCCGCAGGGGCTGCCCTTCATGGCCATGCTACGCCGCTATCCCCGCGTGGTGCTGGCTTGCATGGGTGCGCGCTTTATCGATGGCGTGTTCTTCAATGTATTTGGTGTCTATTCCCTCTCCTACCTGACCCAGACGTTGCACCTGTCGCGCAACCATGCCTTGCTGGGGGTGCTGATCGGTGCCGCCGTGATGACGTTCTTCATCCCGCTGTGGGGTGCGGTTTCGGATCGCGTGGGTCGTCCCCTGGTATATGGCACAGGCGCGCTGCTGGCGGGATTGTCGGCCTTTCCGGCGTTCTGGCTGATGGAGCATAGCAACGGGAACATCGCGCTGGTTTGGGTCGCCATCATCGTTCCCTTCGGCATCTTTCATGCCGCGGTGTTTGGCACCATGTCCTCGATGTTCTCCGAGGTGTTCGATGCCAGTGTGCGTTACACCGGGATTTCCTTCGTCTATCAGTTTGCCGGCGTGTTCGCCGGCGGCCTGACCCCGATCATCGCCACCTGGCTCAACGCCAAGGCCGGCGGGCAGCCCTGGTACCTGTGCATGTACGTGCTGGCGATCGGCATCATGAGCGCGGCCTGCACCGCCTGGATTGCCGCCCACCGCGCCCGCGCTTGCGAGAGCGCGCTCACTCCCGCCAAGCTGGACGCCTGATGCACAACGCACGCATATCACTACTTCAGCAAGGAAACCGATGAAAGCGCTTGTCTACACCGAACCGAACCGCGTCGAGTTGCAGGAACGCGAGATGCCGGCCTTGTCCGCCGCCGAGGCCGTGCTGCGGATCGACGCCACCGGCATCTGCGGCTCCGACATGCACGCCTACCATGGCCACGATCCGCGTCGCCAGCCGGGGCTGGTGCTCGGGCACGAGTTTGCGGGCACGGTGGTGGCTTCGGCTGACGAACGCGCGCTGCCGATCGGCACGCGTGTCACGGCGAATCCGTTAATTACCTGCGGCCATTGCGACTACTGCCTGCAGGGCCGGGACAATCTGTGTTCCAACCGCACCATGGTCGGTATGACCAGGCCCGGGTCATTCTCCGAGTACCTGTCGATCCCCCTGGCGTGTGCGATTCCCTTGCCGGACAGCCTGTCGAGCATCCACGCTGCATTGACCGAGCCTGCGGCCACCGCGCTGCACGCGGTCAACCTGTCGATGCGCGCAATGGCCAGGCCGGTGCCGGAGGCGCGCACGCTGATTCTCGGCGGCGGGGCGATCGGGATGCTGGCTGCCGCCTTGCTGCGTTCCTATGGCTGCCGCGTGGTCACCGTCGCCGAAACCAACCCGCTGCGGCGTGCCTCGATTGCCGGCAACTTGGGCTGCGCAACGCTTGACCCGCGCACGCAAACGCCAGCGGAAGCGGCGTGGGACCTAGTGATCGACGCCGTTGGTGCCAAGGCGACGCGCACCACAGCGCTGGCGGCCGCACGTCCTGGCGGCGTCATCATGCATATCGGCCTGCAGGACTGGGCCAGCGAGATCGATATGCGCAAGCTGACGCTAGCGGAACTAACGCTGCTGGGTACCTATACCTACACCATGGCCGACCTGCGCGCCACGGTGGCCGCGCTCGACGGCGGCGCCTTCGGCGACCTGGGCTGGGTGGAGACACGTGCATTGGAGGACGGCGCGCAGGCCTTCCGCGATCTTGATGGCGGTAAGGTGGCGGGAGCCAAGGTGGTGCTGCTGCCCGAAGCCGCGATGGTCTGATTTTCCAGCAAACCTGTTCACGCGGCGCTGCCGCGGCTTCGTCCGCGGCACTTTCCCCAAACCAGTATCGGCATCGCACGTTCACGCTTGTTGCAAGCGCGCCCGTGTCGCCCCGTGCCCGATCGGCACAGGCGGGACCGCATTGGTCCAGCGTTCAGATTCCTTTTGCGCCACAGCATACTCACTCATGCAACTCATATATATGAGCTAGTTGACATGAATGAATTTGGATTCTATGATCATTCCACACCCCAACCAGACCGCGAGGAGACAAAGATGATTCACGTTGTATTGCATGACGCCAAGGACACGGTGGCAGTCGCCGTGGTGGAGGGAATCGAGGCCGGCACTGAGCTGAACGCCTGGATCATGGACGAGGACCGCACAATTTCGGTGAAGGCGCTGCAGGCTATCCCGATGGGCCACAAGGTCGCGCTGCGCGACATGGCGGTAAGCGACACGGTCTACAAGTACGGGATCGACATCGGCAAGGTGGTGGCGCCGATCAAGGCGGGCGAGCACGCGCACGTCCACAACATTAAGACCAAGCGCTGGTAAGCCGCCCAGCCTTTCATTCCGCTAGAAAATCCCAAAGACTGCATAGAGAAAGCCATGACGATAATCGACCGCAACACCACCTTCTGGGGCTACCGCCGCGACAACAACCGTGTGGGCGTACGCAACCACGTCATCATCCTGCCGTTGGACGACCTCTCCAACGCTGCCGCCGAGGCAGTTGCCGCCGCCATCAAGGGCACCATGGCGATCCCCCATCCCTATGGCCGCCTCCAGTTCGGTCCGGACCTGGACCTGCACTTCCGCACCCTGATCGGCGCCGGCAGCAACCCCAACGTGGCAGCGGTGGTGGTGATCGGCATCGAGGATGGCTGGACGAAGAAGGTGGTCGATGGCATCGCCAAGACCGGCAAGCCGGTGGTCGGATTCGGCATCGAAGGCCACGGCGATCACGACACCATCATGCGGGCTTCCAAGGCCGCCAAGGAATTCGTGCAGTACGCTACCGCCCTGCACCGCGTGGAATGCCCGATCAGCGACCTGTGGGTCTCGACCAAGTGCGGCGAGTCCGATACCACCTCAGGCTGCGGCGCCAACCCGACCGTGGGCAATGCGTTCGACAAGTTGCATCCGCTCGGCACCACGCTGGTATTCGGCGAGACATCGGAGCTGACCGGCGGCGAACACATCGTGGCCGCGCGCTGCGCCAACGACAAGGTGCGCGACGAGTTCATGGCGATGTTCAACCGCTACCAGGGCATGATCGACCGCTGGAAGACCACCGACTTGTCCGAGTCGCAGCCGACCAAGGGCAATATCGCCGGCGGCCTGACCACCATCGAGGAGAAGGCACTCGGCAATATCCAGAAAATCGGCAAGAAGTGCACCGTCGACGGCGTGCTGGACAAGGCCGAAGAGCCGACTGGTCCGGGTTTGTGGTTCATGGACTCGTCTTCCGCCGCGGCTGAGATGGTTACTCTGTGCGCCGCTTCCGGTTATGTCGTGCATTTCTTCCCTACCGGCCAGGGCAACGTCATCGGCAACCCGATCGTGCCGGTCATCAAGCTGTGTGCCAACCCGCGTACCGTGCGCCTGATGAGCGAGCATATGGATGTGGATTGCTCAGGCCTGCTGCAGCGCGAGCAGACGCTGGACCAGACCGGCGACAAGCTGCTCGAATGCATGATGGCCACCATCAACGGCCGCTGGACCGCCGCCGAGGCGCTGGGCCACCGCGAGTTCGTCTTGACCCGCATCCACGAGTCCGCATGATGGAGCGCATCTGCGTTAGCGAGTTCATGGCCCCAGACGCCGTGGCAGCGCTGGCCGCCGGGTTTGACCTGCAGTACGAGCCCGGCTGGGTTGACCGCCGCGCCGATCTGCTGGCCGCGGTCGGCCAGGCCCGCGCGCTGGTGGTGCGCAACCGCACCCAGGTGGACGCCGCGCTGCTGGCGGCGGCGCCCGCCTTGCGTGTGGTGGGGCGGCTGGGCGTGGGCCTCGACAATATCGACGTGAAGGCCTGCCAGGCGCGCGGGATCCGCGTGATTCCGGCCACCGGCGCCAACGCGCGTTCGGTCGCTGAGTATGTGGTTACCTCGGCGCTGATGCTGCTGCGCGGCGCTTATACCAGCCACGCCGCGATGGTGGCGGGGCAGTGGCCGCGCGCGGCCTTGTCGGAGGGCCGGGAGGTGCTAGGCAAGGTGCTGGGGCTGGTCGGCTTTGGCGATATCGGCCGGCAGACGGCGGCACTCGCCAAGGCAATGGGCATGCGCGTGGTCGCCTTCGATCCGTTGATGGCGCCAGAGGATCCTGCGTGGCAGGACTGCGGGGTCACGCCGCTGACGCTCGATGCGCTGCTGGCACAGGCGGACGCGGTCAGCCTGCACGTGCCGCTGGTGCCGGCCACCCAGCATCTGATCAACGCCGCGCGCCTGGCAGCGATGAAGCCCGGCGCGGTGCTGATCAACAGCGCGCGCGGCGGCGTGGTTGACGAAGCGGCGCTGGCCGAAGCGCTGCGGTCCGGGCGCCTGGCGGGCGCCGCGCTGGATGTGTTCGAGCACGAACCGCTGCCGGCCAACTCCGCCCTGGCCGAGGCACCGAACCTGATCGTGACGCCGCATATCGGCGGCGTCACGCGGGAGGCCAATGCCCGCGTTTCCATGTTGATCGCGCAGCAGGTGCGCCAGGCGCTGGAGGGCGAACGATGAGCCGGCTCGATGTAGACATGCTGACGCAACTCGCGGGGCGCGCCTTGCGCGGCGCCGGCGCTAGCCCTTTGCAGGCCAGCGCCACGGCAGCGGCGCTGGTGCGGGCCGATGCAGCCGGGCTGGCATCGCACGGCGTCTCGCGCGTGCCGATGTACGTGGCGCACCTGCGGCGCGACCGCGTCGACGGGCACGCCGTGCCCGCCGTACGCCGGCAGCGATCCAGCGCGGTGCTGGTGGATGCCGGGAGCGGCTTTGCTTTCCCCGCCTGCACCCTGGCGGTGGCTGAAGCCATGGAGCGCGCCCGTGCCACTGGCGTGGGCGTTGCCGCGGTGACCAACAGCCACCACTTTGGCGCGGCGGCGATTCATCTCGATGCGGTCGCGGCCGCGGGCATGGTCGGCCTGGCGCTGGGCAACTCGCCGGCGGCGATGCCTGCATGGGGCGGGCGCAAGCCGCTGTTCGGCACCAATCCGATCGCCGCCGCGTTCCCGCGGCGCGGGGCGCCGCCGGTGGTGATCGACCTGTCGTTGTCGGAAGTGGCACGCGGCAAGATCATGGTCGCCGCGAAGCAGGGTAAACCGATACCGCTGGGCTGGGCGCTCGATGAAGAGGGTCGGCCCACCACCGACGCGCAGGCCGCGCTGCGCGGCTCGATGTTGCCTGCGGGTGGGGTCAAGGGTGCGATGCTGGCGCTGATGGTGGAATTGCTGGTTGTCTCGCTGGCTGGCGCGCAGTTTGGTGCGGAGGCGGACTCCTTCTTCGAGGACGAGGGCAACCGGCCGCGTATCGGGCAGCTGTTCCTGGTGCTGGATCCAGCGGCTTTCGGCGGCGACGAGGTGTACTACGGCAGGGTGGAGGCATTGTTGGCAGCGATGCTGGCCGATCCCGGCACGCGCCTGCCTGGCGCACGCCGGCAGGCGGTGGAATCCGAGGCGGCGTCCCAAGGCATCGAGGTACCGGACGCGCTGCTGGCGGAATTGCAGGCCCTGGCCGGGGAGGACATGAAGTAACTGCCAGCCCGCCGATAAAACGCCCGCAAAGTACGGGCGTATCCATCTACACAGGAGACACAATATGCACCGATTCCTCGCCCAGCTTCTGGCCGGCCTGTCCGTCGCGTTGCTCGCCACGCCAGTACTCGCTCAGAGTGCGGCAGCGCCCGTCGATTTTCCAAGCAAGCCCATTCGCTACGTGGTGCCGTTCCCGGCCGGCGGACTGACAGACATCATGGCGCGCCTTGTTGGGCACCAGCTCTCCGAGGACTGGAAGAAGCCGGTGGTGGTCGACAACAAGCCCGGCGGCAATGCCAACATCGGCGCGGATCAGGTGGCCAAGGCCCCGGCCGATGGCTATACCTGGCTGGCTGTGACGTTGACCCACGCGGCCAATGTCACGCTGTTTCCCAAGCTACCATTCAACATGCAGAAAGACCTGGTGCCGGTAGCGCGCATCGCTTCGTCGCCGATGCTGGTGGTGGTGCCGATGAACTCGCCGATCAAGACCATGAAAGACTTGGCCGAAGCGGCGCGCCGCGGCAAGCTGAATGCCGGATCGAGTGGTAACGGCACGCCACCGCACCTGAGCTTGGCGCTGTTCGAAGACCTGGCCAAGGTGGACCTGACGCACGTGCCCTATAAGGGCGGCACACCGTCCTTGACGGATCTGATAGGTGGCCAGATCGACGTGGTGTTCTCCAACCTCCCGGAGTCACTGCAGTATGTGAAGGGCGGCAAGCTGCGTGCACTGGCGGTGACCACGCGCGAACGCCATCCGCTGCTGCCGGGCGTGCCCACGGTGGTGGAAAGCGGCTTCCCCGACCTGATCGTGGAGAATTGGACCGGCGTGATGATGCCAGCCGGCACGCCGCGGCTGGTGCAGGAAAAGGTGGGTGCGTCGGTGGCGAAGATGCTGGAGTCGAATGAGCTTCGGGACCGCGTCACCGCGGTCGGCTTTACGCCGGCGCCGCAGGCTAACGGCGCGTTCGCCGAGTACTTCAACGACGAGGTTTCGCGCTGGGCCCGCGTGATCGCCGACAAGCAGATCCGGGCCGAGTGATCGGGCCGATCCGGCCGCAGGCCAGGGCAGGTGGACTGTCCTGGCTGTGATCTCATTCCTAAGCGGCAGACATTGGCAGAATACGCATGATGCAAATCGGGATCCCGCGGGAAACGCGGGCAGGGGAAACACGCGTCGCGGCCACGCCGGAGACCGTAAAAAAATACGTCGCCCAGGGCCACCAGGTGGTGGTGGAGTCTGGCGCCGGGGTGCGGGCGAGCTTGCCGGACGCTGCCTACGAGGCCGCCGGGGCGCACATCGGCACCGCGGCACAAGCCTTCAGCGGGGAGCTGGTGCTCAAGGTGCGCTCCCCGGATGGTGCTGAGCTCGCGCTGATCAGGCGGGGCACAGCGCTGGTCGGCATGCTCAATCCTTTCGATGCGGGGAACAAGACGCGCATGGCCGAAGCCGGGATCGTCGCCTTCGCGCTGGAGGCGGCGCCGCGCACCACGCGCGCGCAGAGCATGGACGTGCTCTCTTCCCAGGCCAATATCGCCGGCTACAAGGCCGTGCTGATCGCCGCCCACCATTACCAGCGTTTCATGCCCATGCTGATGACCGCCGCCGGCACCGTCAAGGCGGCCCGCGTGCTGATCCTTGGCGCCGGCGTGGCCGGCTTGCAGGCCATCGCCACCGCCAAGCGGCTGGGCGCGGTGATCGAGGCTTCCGATGTGCGTCCCGCCGTCAAGGAGCAGATCGAATCGCTGGGCGCGAAGTTCCTCGATGTGCCGTTCGTCACCGACGAAGAGCGCGAGATCGCGCAAGGCGTGGGCGGCTATGCCCGCCCCATGCCGCCCGACTGGATGCGGCGCCAGGCCGAGCTCGTGCACGAGCGCGCCAAGGCCGCCGACATCGTCATCACCACCGCGCTGATCCCGGGCCGCCAGGCGCCGGTGCTGCTCAAGGAAGAGACCGTGCAAGCCATGAAGCCCGGCTCGGTGGTGGTCGACCTGGCCGCCGCGCAGGGCGGCAACTGCCCGCTGACGGTAGCTGACGAAGTGGTGGAACGCCACGGCGTCACGCTGATCGGGCACACTAACCTGGCCAGCATGGTAGCGGCGGATGCATCCGCCCTCTATGCGCGCAACGTGCTCGACTTCCTCAAGCTCGTCATCGACAAGGACGGCCAGTTCACCTTGAACCTGGAGGACGACATCGTGGCCGCTTGCCTGATGTGCAAGGACGGCGAGATTAATTGCAAGAACTGAGGATTCTCTCTATGGAACTGGTGAATCACACGGTGATCAACCTGATCATCTTCGTGCTGGCGATCTACGTGGGCTACCACGTGGTCTGGACGGTGACGCCGGCCCTGCACACCCCGCTGATGGCCGTGACCAATGCGATCTCGGCCATCATCATCGTCGGCGCCATGCTGGCTGCCGG
>NZ_JBWKVH010000041.1:0-69121 GCF_059421605.1 Cupriavidus sp. GW821-FHT02F09 | reverse complement strand
TGGAGCGGGAGACGAGGCTCGAACTCGCGACCTCAACCTTGGCAAGGTTGCGCTCTACCAACTGAGCTACTCCCGCAGGATCCTGCTAACTTCTTACTTAAAACACAGCCTTCTGTGCCGATACCGCTCACATCTCGCTACATTCTTGCTGCTTTTCGCTTCGTTCGGTTTGTTTCGTCAGAAGCGAGAACAGGATTATTGCAAATCAGCGGCGTGGTCGTCAAGCATATTTTTCATCGAACCATCACTTTTGTGCGGTGGCCTCGCCACTCAAGCCACTGCGCTCGCGAATCTGCGGCCACGCCAGCTTCATGTAATAGAACATCGACCACAGGGTCAGCACCGCCGCCACATAGATCAGCCATGCGCCCAGCACGGAAGCATCGACGATGCCGAACAGGCTATCGTTGAAGAGCAGCAAAGGGATCGCGATCATCTGGAAGGTGGTCTTGAGCTTGCCGAGGAAATTCACCGCGACGCTCTTCGACGCCCCGATCTGCGCCATCCACTCGCGCAGCGCGGAGATGGTGATCTCCCGGCCAATGATCACCAGCGCGATCAGGTCGGCCACCCGGCCCAGCGCCAGCAGCGACAGCAGCGCGGCCGCCACCATCAGCTTGTCGGCGACCGGATCGAGAAAGGCGCCAAAGGAAGACGTCTGGTTCCAGCGCCTGGCCAGGAAACCGTCCAGCCAGTCTGTGACCGCGGCCACGATGAAAAAACCGGCTGCCGTCATGTTCTTGGCATGCATGGGCAGCCATGCTTCAGGCAGGTAGTACACGCCCACCACGAGGGGAATCATGGCAACACGGAGCCAGGTCAGCAGGATCGGTATATTCAGCGGCATGGGGGCTCGGAACGAGACGACGGCAATGGGCAACGCCGAGATTGTCGCCTATTTCAACGATGGCCGAGCATTTCCTGCCACATTGGCATCGGATTTGGCCGGATCAATGTAGCTGCCGATAGATTTCCTCGGCCAGCGCGTGCGAGATGCCATCGACGCTGGCCAATTCGTCGATGCTGGCCGCGACCACCCCGCGCAGGCCGCCAAAGCGCGTGAGCAGCTTCTGCCGGCGGCGGGCGCCGACGCCCTCGATCTCCTCCAGCCGCGAGGTGTTGCGCACCTTGGCGCGGCGCGCGCGCATGCCGGTAATGGCAAAACGGTGCGCCTCGTCGCGAATCTGCGCCACCAGCATCAGTGCCGCACTGCCCTGCCCCAGCTCCAGCGAAGGGCGGCCATCGGCGAAGATCAGCGTCTCCAGCCCGACCTTGCGGCCCTCGCCCTTGGCCACGCCGACCAACAACCCGATATCGAGGCCAAGCTCCTCGAACACCTGGCGCGCAACCTCCACCTGGCCCTTGCCGCCATCGATCAGCACCACGTTCGGCACCAGCGCCAGCGCACCGGACGCCCCCGCCTCGCCGCCTTGCTCGCCCCCCTCGGGGACGGGCTCCTGCGCCGGCGCCTGCTCCAGCATCTCCACCAGCTTCTGGTAGCGGCGGGTCAGCACCTGACGCATAGCGGCGTAGTCGTCGCCAGGCGTGATGTCCTGGATGTTGTAGCGGCGGTACTCGGCGTTCTGCATTTCATGATGGTGGAAGACCACGCAAGACGCTTGCGTGGCCTCGCCAGCGGTGTGGCTGATGTCGAAGCATTCGACCCGCAGCAAAGCGAGGTCTTCCATGTCGATGCCGATTGTCTCGGCCAGCGCGCGCGTACGGGCCTGCTGGCTGCCTTGCTCAGCCAGGCGGCGCGACAGCGCCAGCTCGGCGCCTTTCTGCGCCATCTCGAGCCAGGACCGGCGCTGCCCCTGCGGCTGGCGCACCAGCGTGACCTTGCGCCCCGCCTGCATCGACAATGCCTCCAACAGGGCCTTGTCCGGCGGCAGGTGGCTCACCACCAGGATCGGCGGCACGGCCTGGTCCAGATAGTGCTGCGCCATGAAGGCGGACAGCACCTCGGCGGCGATGCGCTCGACCGGTATGCCGGCCGGGCCGCCGAGCGCTGCCGCGCCTTCGCCAGCTGCAACGCCAGGCTCGATTGGCGCGCTGGCACCGGCATCCTCGTCCTGGTGCCCGACAATCATCGCGCCCTCCTCGACGTGCGCCGGGAAATACGCCTTGTCGCCAAGATGGCGGCCGCCGCGCACCATCGCCAGGTTGACGCACGCACGGCCACCCTCCACCGCTACCGCAAGCACGTCGATATCGCTGGACTGCCCGACCTCCTCCACGGCCTGCCGCTTGAGCACGGTGGACAGCGCGCCGATCTGGTCGCGCACCGCCGCCGCCTGCTCGAACTCCAGCCGCCCGGCGTGCTCTTCCATCTTCGCCTGCAAGCCTTCGAGCACCTCGTTCTGACGGCCTTGCAAGAAGCGCGCCGCGTTGCTGACATCGCGCGTGTAATCCGCCTCGCTGATGGCGCCCACGCAAGGCCCGGTGCAACGGTGGATCTGATGCAGCAGGCATGGCCGCGTGCGATTGGTAAAGACGGTGTCCTCGCAGGTACGCAACTGGAACACGCGCTGCAGGATCTGCATGCTCTCCCGCACAGCGCCCGCGCTGGGGAACGGCCCGAAATACTGATGCTTGCGGTCGGTGGCGCCGCGGTAGTAGGCCATGCGCGGGAAGCGATGGCTGGTCAGCTTGACGAACGGATACGACTTGTCGTCGCGGAACAGGATGTTGTAGCGCGGCGCCAGCGCCTTGATCAGGTTGTTCTCCAGCAGCAGCGCCTCGGCCTCGGTGCGCACCACCGTGGTATCGATGCGCACGATCTTGGCCACCATCATGGCGATGCGCGGCGACAGCAGCGTCTTGTTGAAGTAGCTGGAGACGCGTTTTTTCAGGTCGCGCGCCTTGCCCACGTAAAGGACATTGCCCTGGGCATCGAAGTAGCGGTAGACCCCGGGCAGGCCGGGCAATTGCGCAATCACGGCCTTGGCGTCGAATGGAGCGTCCGACACAGGTTCGGCAGGGGCCGCCAAGGACGCCTTGGCCGGCTGCTCGGGCAACCCATCCGGCTGGGTGGAGGCGGACGCGCCCTGATCGTGGGTTTCAGGTTCCTGCTGGGACATCGGTAGCGAATTGACCGTGGATTGGCCGGTGGCGCGCATACCCGGCAGGGCCAAGGCGCAACAAGCTCTAAAATCGCAAGTTTAGAGCAAATCCTTGCGGAGTCCCGCCACCATGCCCACTCAGCCCGATCGCGCCATCCGCTCCTGGGACATCTTCTGCACCGTCATCGACAACTATGGCGATATCGGCGTCTGCTGGCGGCTGGCACGCCAGCTGGCCCAGGAACACGGCCACGCCGTGCGCCTGTGGGTGGATGACCTGGCCAGCTTCGCGCGCCTTGCGCCAGGCCTCGACGTCGCCGCCCCAGAGCAAGTGCTTGCCGGCGTGACGATTCGCCCGTGGCGGCGCGCGGACGAGGAAAGCGCCGAGGAGAGCGCCGCGCGCTTCGCGGGGGTCACGCCGCACGATGCGGTGATCGAGTCCTTCGCCTGCGACCTGCCGGCCACATTCCTGGCCGCCATGGCTGTATGCGAGCCCAAACCGGCCTGGATCAATCTCGAATACATGAGCGCCGAGCCCTGGGTCAGGGAACACCACGGCATGGCCTCGCCCCACCCGCGCCTGCCACTGGTCAAGTATTTCTTCTTCCCCGGCTTCGAGCCCGGCACGGGCGGCCTGCTGCGCGAAGCCATGCTCGGCATGCAGCGCGAGCACCTGCGCACCAGCCCCGCGGCCCAAGCCGCGCTCTGGCATCGCCTTGGCTTCCAGCCCATCGACGGCGCGCTGAAAGTCAGCCTGTTCGCGTATGCCAACGCGGCTTTGCCAGCGCTGCTCGCGCAATGGCGGGATGGCCCAGACCCGGTCCAGTGCCTGGTTCCGGCCGGCCTGGCGGCGCAACAGGCAAGCGAATGGTTCGGGGCGGCCGGTTGCATGCCCGGCAGCGCCTTCGAGCGCGGCAACCTGACCGTACAGGTGGTGCCCTTTGTGCGCCAGGAGCACTACGATGAACTGCTCTGGCTATGCGACCTGAACTTCGTGCGTGGCGAGGATTCGTTCGTGCGCGCGCAGTGGGCTGGCCGACCCTTTGTCTGGCATATCTACCCGCAATCCGACGCGGCGCACATGGTCAAGCTCGATGCCTTCCTGGCTCTGTTCCGGCATCGGCTGGAACAAAGCGGCCAGATTGAGGTTGTCAATGCACTTTCCACCTTCTGGCACAGCTGGAATAAGGATGGTGAATCACCTGACTGGTCGCGCCTGCGCCCCCATCTGCCCGTGCTGGGTGCCGCCACCGAGCGGTGGCAGCGCAGCCTGCAGCACCTCGGCGACCTGGCCGCAAATCTCGTGGCCTTCTGCGAAAATCGGGTAAAATAGTGGGTTATTTTGATGGTGACCAGGCCGGAAGACGGAAACGCCCCGCGCAAGCTTGCGCGCAAGTGTGTCGGCAGAGCGCCTTCGCCATACCGAATTCCGAGACATTCTTTTTCAGGAAATAGTTCAGATGAAAACCGCACAAGAACTCCGCGTCGGCAACGTATTCATGATCGGTACCGACCCGATGGTCGTGCAGAAGGCTGAGTACAACAAGTCGGGCCGCAACTCCGCCGTGGTCAAGATGAAGTACAAGAACCTGCTGACGGAAGCCCCGGGTGAATCCGTCTTCAAGGCTGACGACAAGTTTGAAGTCGTGATGCTGGAACGCCGCGAATGCACCTACTCGTACTTCGCCGACCCGATGTACGTGTTCATGGATACCGACTTCAACCAGTACGAAGTCGAGCAGGACAGCATGGGTGACTCGCTGAACTACCTCGAAGACGGCATGACCGTCGAAGTGGTGTTCTACAACGACAAGGCCATCTCGGTGGATATGCCGACCACGCTGGTCCGCGAGATCACCTACACCGAGCCGGCCGTCAAGGGCGACACCTCGTCGGGCAAGGTGCTCAAGGGCGCCAAGATCAACACCGGCTTCGAGCTGCAAGTGCCGCTGTTCTGCAGCATCGGCGACAAGATCGAAATCGACACCCGTACCGGCGAATACCGCAGCCGCGCAAACTAAGCGCAGCTGATTCGCCGCCATCCGCAGCGCGGGTGGCGCAACGGAAAAAGGGCAGCTTCGGCTGCCCTTTTCTTTTCCCTGCTGCTTAGCGGTCTTCGGCGAATGCGGCGTCAGGCTATCAGGCCGTGGCGCTTGAGCACGCCCATCGCGGCGGCGTACTCCGCCTCTTGCATCAACTTGTTCCAGTCCAGCGGCTTGCGGCGCCCGAACAGGCGGCGGATACGGCGTTGCGAGGTCTTGCCGATACGCACATCGAGCTCATCCAGCAACTGGTCGGCCCGCTCCGGATGGTTGCAGATCAGCACCATGTCGCATCCGGCGCCCAAGGCAGCACGCGCAGCCTCGGTCACCGTGCCTGCCACGCTGGCCCCTTCCATGCTCAGGTCATCGCTGAAGATCACGCCTTCGAAGCCCAACTGGGTACGCAGCACGTCCTGCAGCCAGTAGCGCGAGAAGCCGGCCGGGTGCGGGTCGACCTTGGGGTAGATCACGTGCGCCGGCATCACCGATGATAGCGTCATCCCCATCCACTCGTAAGGGCGCGCATCCTGCGAGAGGATCTCGTCAAGGCCGCGCTCGTCCACCGGCACGGCCACATGCGAATCCGCGGCCACAAAGCCGTGCCCCGGGAAGTGCTTGCCGCAATTGGCCATGCCGGCAAGCAGCAGGCCGTGGGTCAGGTGGTTGGCGAGCATGGTCACCACACGCGGGTCAGCGTGGAAGGCACGGTCGCCGATCACGGCGCTGAGCCCGTAGTCCAGGTCGAGCACGGGGGTGAAGCTCAGGTCGATATCGCACGCGCGCAACTCGGCCGCCAGCACGTAGCCGCAGGCCACGGCCGCCTTGGTTGCCGCCAGCACGTCCTGGTCCCACAACGCGCCAAGCCGGGCCATGGCCGGCAGGTGCGTGAAGCCATCGGTCTTGGCGCGCTGCACCCGGCCACCCTCGTGATCGATGCAGATCAGCACATCGTCGCGCACGGTGCGGATCTCATGCGTCAGTGCCTGCAGTTGCGCGCGCGACTCGAAGTTGCGCGCGAACAGGATCACGCCGCCGGTCAGTGGGTGAGAGATGCGGCGGACATCGTCCGTATCGAGTTGCTTGCCTTTGACATCGAGTACAACCGGACCCGGCCGTTTACCGGAAATCTTCTTGATCATTTGGATTCTTCACTAGGCTGGGAGGCGAGCGGCAGGCTGACGCCAGCGCCGCCCGGCTCGGCAATCGCAAAAGCGACCGCATAATCGTGTTCGTCGCTGACACTGACCCGCACCACGAGGCCGCGCTCCCGCAGCCAGGCGTCGAGCTCGCCGTGGCAATGCGGATACGGCTCGCCGGAGGGCAGGTTCAGCAGCTCCATCGCGCGCCAGGTCATCGGCCAGCGCATGCCCAGGCCGATCGCCTTGGAGAAGGCCTCCTTGGCAGCGAAACGCGTGGCCAGGAAAGCGAGCCCGCGTTTTTCCGAGCGCGCCTTGCGGGCGTGGTACTTCTGGAGTTCCTGCGGACCGAGCACCTTCTCGGCAAACCGGCCGCGCGTGCGCTCCATCACGCCCTGCACGCGCTCGATCTGGATGATGTCGGTGCCGATGCCGTAGATCACGCTGCGGCGTCCGGGCGCGGATAGGTAGTGCCCAGCCGCGCGGCAACCATGATGGCCTTCATCTCGCGCACGGCATTCTGCCAGCCGACAAAGACCGCATGCGCGACGATGGCGTGGCCGATATTCAGTTCCTTGATGCCATGCAGCGCGGCCACCGGCTGCACATTGGTGTAGTGCAGGCCGTGGCCGGCGTTGACCACCAGGCCAAGCCGCACGCCGGCATCGACGCCTTCGGCGACGCGGCGCAGCTCGGCGGCCTGCTCCTCGGCCGAATGCGCATCGGCGTAGCGCCCGGTGTGCAGTTCCACCACAGGCGCGCCGCAAGCGGCAGCGGCTTCGATCTGCTCTACCTGCGCATCGATGAACAGCGAGACGCGAATGCCCGCATCGGCCAGTTGGCGGCAGGCGGCCTTGACCTGCTCGAAGCGCCCGGCTACGTCCAGGCCGCCTTCGGTGGTGACCTCCTCGCGCCGCTCGGGCACCAGGCAGACATCCTGCGGACGGATCCCGCAGGCGATGTCGAGCATTTCCTGGGTGATCGCGCACTCCAGGTTCATGCGCGTGGCCAGCAGCGGGCGCAGCGCGTGCACGTCAGCATCGCGGATATGGCGGCGGTCTTCGCGCAGGTGCAGCGTGATCAGGTCGGCGCCGGCCTGCTCGGCCTGCAGCGCTGCCTGGATCGGATCGGGATAGACCGTGCCGCGCGCATTGCGCAGCGTGGCCACGTGGTCGATATTGACGCCAAGGTCGATGACGCCGGGATGCGCGTGGAAGATCATGCGGGTGGGCTCTAAAGGCTCGGAAACAAATCAGAGATAGTGCAGGTCGATCAAAATCTGGCGCGTCTTCAGCGGCGCGCCTTGCAAATAATAATGCAGCAGGAAGCGCATCAGGGCACGACTTTGCGTGACAGTTTGTGTACGGCTATAGTCGTCCTGCGACATGTCGAGCAGCGTCTGGCCGGAAACCACCGGCCAGGATGATGGATCGCTGGCCTGCGCGCGACGCACGCCCCGCTCGGGCTGGTAGACATAGTCCAGCTCCGGCTCGACCGTCTCACCCGAATTGGCGCACTCATCGAAAGCCACCGCAAAGCCGGTTTCCTGCAGCAGCACACGCTCGAAGCCGCGCAGCACCAGTCCGGCAGGCTCGCCGTGCGAGAGCTGGGTCAGCGTGGCCATGTACTGGCGGAACAGGGTAACGTGGGCGTCTTCGCGGGCGCAAAAGCGCAGCAGCAATTCGTTGAGATAAAAACCCGAGAGCAAGGCGTCGCTTGCCAGCGGCAGCATGCCGCCAACCCACTCCGCGCGCGTCAGTGTCTTGACCTCGCCGCGGCCGCTCCATGACAGGGAGATCGGCTGGAAATGCTGGAGTACCGGGCGCAGCGCCGAATGCGGCCGCTTGGCGCCCTTGGCCACCATGGCGACGCGCCCGTGGTCACGCGTGAACACGTCGAGGATCAGGCTGGTTTCGCGGTAAGGCCAGGCATGCAGCACGAAGCCGGGCTGGTTGGCGACGCGCAGCTCGGTGCGCGCCGGCACAATGCGCAACGCGCGATCCATCATCGCGCGCTGCTCCGCCACTGCCATGCCAGGCACGGCATGGCTGCCCAGCAGTTCGGCGGCTTCTTCCACCACCGGGTCAATGCGGCGGGCCTTCAGGGCAGGCCCGCCCGCTCTATCACTCATAGCCGTAGGCGCGCAATCCAGCTTCGTTGTCGGCCCAGCCGCTCTTGACCTTGATGAACATCTCCAGGTAGACCTTGCCGTCGAACAGCTTCTCCATGTCGATGCGGGCCTCCGTGGAAATGGTCTTGAGCTTGGCGCCCTTGTTGCCGATGATCATGGCCTTGTGCCCATCGCGCTCGACCAGGATGGTGGCAAAGATGCGCCGCAGCCGGCCTTCGGTCTCGAATTTCTCGATGATGACCGTGCTGGTGTAGGGCAGCTCGTCGCCGGTCCAGCGGAACACCTTCTCGCGGATGATCTCCGAGGCCATGAAGCGCTCGCTGCGATCGGTCATGGAGTCGGCGTCGTACATCGGCTCACCTTCCGGCAAGTAAGGCCGGATGATGGCGAGCAAGCGCTCGATGTGATCGTGGGTCTTGGCCGACATCGGCACCACTTCCGCGAACTGGAACTGGTGCCCCATCTTTTCCAGGAAGGGCATCATCACCTCGGCCCGGTCCGCGCCAAGGCGATCCAGCTTGTTGGTGACCAGCAGCACCGGCACTTTCTTGGGCAGCAGCGACAGCACCTTCTCGTCGTCGGCGCCGTAGTAGCCGGCCTCAACCACGAACAGCACCAGGTCCACCGACGACAGGGTCGAGGTGACGGCACGGTTCAGCGAGCGGTTCAGCGCGCTGGCATGGCGGGTCTGGAAACCCGGCGTATCGACGAAGACGAACTGGGCGTCCTCGGTAGTCTGGATGCCAACGATGCGGTGGCGCGTGGTCTGCGCCTTGCGGGAGGTGATGCTGACCTTCTGGCCAACCAGCGCGTTCATCAGCGTGGACTTGCCGACGTTGGGACGCCCGACAATCGCCACGGTGCCGCAACGAAAGGCTGCGCTTGGGGTACCCGCGGCATCTTGCTGCGGATTGGTAGATTCGGTCATTCCTTCAACCTGAGAGACAACTGGGGATCGGGCGGCACCGGCTGCTTGCGCGTCTTGCCGGTGCGCTCGGCCCGGCTGCGCTTGAGCAACTGGGGCACGAGTTTTTGCACCTCGTCGAGCGCCAGCTTGGCGGCGGCTTGTTCGGCGGCACGGCGCGACGCGCCGGTACCGAACACCCGCACTTCCAGTTTAGGCACGGTGCACTCGACTTCAAACTGCTGATTATGCGCGGCGCCATGGGTGGCGATCACGTTATATTGCGGCAGGGCTATCTTGTGGCCTTGCAGGTACTCCTGCAACAGCGTCTTGGCATCCTTGCCCAGTGTGCGCGGATCCACCTGCTCGAGGATGGGGATGTAGAGCTTGCGGATCAGTGTGCGCGCACCTTCGAAGCCGGCATCGAGGAATACGGCGCCGACGATGGCTTCCAGCGCATCGGCAAGAATCGAAGGGCGGCGGAAACCGCCGCTCTTCAGTTCGCCCTCGCCCAGGCGCAGCGCTTCGGACAACTGCAGCATCTGGGCAATTTCATACAGCGCCTGCTGCTTGACCAGGTTGGCGCGCACGCGGGAGAGATCGCCTTCGTCGAGCTTGCTGAACATGCCGTACAGCATATCGGCCACGGCGCAGTTCAGCACCGAATCGCCCAGGAATTCCAGGCGCTCGTTGTGCAAGGCACTGTGGCTGCGGTGCGTCAGCGCCTGCTGCAGCAATTCTGGCTTGCTGAAGCGGTAGCCGAGGCGTTGCTGCAAGGCATCGAGGTTCATGTCAGTACTGCGTTCCCGAATAGGTAATCATAAGGCTCAGAGGGCCGTATAACGGCACCTCGTTACGGTAGGAAAAACCCACCGAGCGGATCGTGCCATTGTCGTCCTCGTGAATGTCCAGATCGTCGCTGCGCACAGCGGTGATTCGGTCAATCTGTGCCTGCTTGGCGAAATAATCGGCCACTTCGCGCTTGTTGGATGCCTGTTGCTTGGCATAGCTGATGGCGCGCTTGACCGAAAAGTACTCCAGCAAGCTTGGAATCGCCCTGACCGCCGGGATCACGATGCCTCCGACGATCAAGATGACGATCAGCAAGCTGCCAAGGGAGAATCCGCGCACCTTGTACCGCCCCGCCAGACGCGCCCTCCCCCTCCTTGAACCAACCTCCCGACGCGATTGATCCGTTTGTTCTGCCAGTGCCGTTTGACCAGCCTGACCCTTCTGACCACTCTGACCCTGTTGACCCATGTTGCGCTTTCCCTCGCTTGACTGGAGTGATTTATTCGCGCCGCGGAAGGCTTACTTGAACGCCCCCACGCGTCCGATATTGCCGAGGTTCATCCAGATCAGGAATGCCCGGCCGACAATATTCTGATCGGGCACGAAGCCCCAATAACGTGAATCCAGGCTGTTGTCGCGGTTGTCGCCCATCACAAAATAGTGACCTTGCGGCACCTTGCAGGTCAGCCCCTGCTGATTGTAAGTGCAGTTTTCGCGGAACGGAAAATCGGGGTCCGCGCCGGAGACAAACGGCGGCCGGTCGGCGTCGTTGAGGATACCGTGCTCCGGGCCGTCGGGCAGCTTCTCGCGGAAGTGCTTCGAATACGAAAGCCGTTCTTCATCCAGGTAATCGGGCAGCGGGCTGTAATCGGCGGCCTTGCCGTTGATGGTCAGTCGCTTGTTCTGGTAGCTCACCACATCGCCCGGCACGCCGATCACACGCTTGATGTAGTCGAGGGACTGATCCTTCGGGTAGCGGAACACCATCACGTCGCCGCGCTTCGGGTCGCCGACCGAGAGGATCTTCTTGTTCACCACCGGCAGCCTGATGCCGTAGTCATACTTGTTGACCAGGATGAAGTCGCCGATCAGCAGCGTCGGGATCATCGAGCCGGACGGGATCTTGAACGGCTCGACCACGAAGGAGCGCAGCACGAACACGGCCAGGATTACCGGGAAGAAGCTTGCGGAATACTCCAGCCACCAAGGCTGGCGCAGCTTTTCCTCGGCGAGGCGGCTACGCGACGTGTCGATCTCGCCGACGCCGTAGCGTCCCTGGAGATCGGCTTTGCGCGCATCGAACTCGGCCAGCGCGGACTGGGCGGAAAGCCGCCGCTGTTTCTCGAACACCAGTTTGTCGGCCACCCAGGCAATGCCCGTAATAACCACAAGCACAAAAAGGATCAGTGCAAAATTCATGTCGGCTAGATCGTCGTGTTGTTTTGATAGAGTCCGCGTCAACCACTGCCAGGAGCCTGCCGGCAGTGCCGGCGCGGCCCAGCCGGCTTACTTGTCGCCCACCTGCAGGATCGCGAGGAAGGCCTCCTGGGGAATCTCGACCGAACCCACTTGCTTCATGCGCTTCTTGCCTGCCTTTTGCTTCTCCAGCAGCTTCTTCTTACGCGAGATATCCCCGCCGTAGCACTTGGCAAGCACGTTCTTGCGCAGCGCCTTAACGTTCTCGCGCGCGATGATGTTGACGCCGATGGTGGCCTGGATGGCGACGTCGTACATCTGGCGCGGGATGATCTCGCGCATCTTGGACACGACTTCGCGGCCACGGTACTGCGAGTTGGAGCGGTGCACGATCACGGACAAGGCATCGACCTTGTCGCCGTTGATCAGGATGTCCACCTTGACCACGTCGGCGGCGCGATACTCCTTGAACTCGTAGTCCATCGAGGCGTAGCCGCGCGACACGGACTTCAGCCGGTCGAAGAAGTCCATGACGATTTCCGCCATCGGAATCTCATACGTAAGCTGCACCTGCTTGCCGTGATAGCTCATGTTGATCTGCGTGCCGCGCTTCTGCGTGCACAGCGTGATCACCGAGCCGACGTAAGCCTGCGGCATGTACAGGTTGACCGTGACGATGGGCTCGAGGATGTTCTCGATGCGGCTCGGGTCCGGCATCTTGGCCGGGTTCTCCACGATCAGCTTGGTCTTGTCGCGCATGTCGACCTCGTACACCACCGTCGGTGCGGTGGTGATGAGGTCCATGTCGAATTCGCGTTCCAGGCGCTCCTGCACGATCTCCATGTGCAGCAGACCCAGGAAGCCGCAGCGGAAGCCGAAGCCAAGCGCCTGCGACACCTCGGGCTCGTACTGCAGCGATGCGTCGTTGAGCTTGAGTTTTTCCAGCGATTCGCGCAGCGCTTCGTACTGGTTGGCTTCCACCGGGTACAGGCCGGCGAACACCTGCGGCTTGACTTCCTTGAAACCAGGCAGCGGCTCGGCCGCCTTGCGCGCCATGGTGGTGATGGTGTCACCCACCTTGGCGGCCTTCAATTCCTTGATGCCGGCGATCACGAAGCCCACCTGCCCTGCCTGCAGCGACTCGCGCGGCAGCGACTTGGGCGAGAACACGCCGACCTGCTCGACCAGGTGCTGCGAGCCCGTGGCCATCAGCAGGACCTTGTCCTTGGGCTTGAGGGTGCCGTTGACCACGCGCACCAGCATCACCACGCCCACGTAGTTGTCGAACCACGAGTCGATGATCAGGGCCTGCAGCGGAGCGGCGGGATCGCCCTTGGGCGGCGGCACGCGGGCGATCATCGCCTCAATGACGTCCTGCACGCCGAGGCCGGTCTTGGCCGAGCAAGGCGTGGCGTCATGCGCGTCGATGCCGATCACTTCCTCGATCTCGCGGATCGCGTTTTCGGGATCGGCCGACGGCAGGTCGATCTTGTTCAATACCGGCACCACTTCCACGCCGAGCTCGATCGCGGTGTAGCAGTTCGCGACGGTCTGCGCTTCCACGCCCTGCGAGGCATCGACCACCAGCAACGCGCCTTCGCAGGCGGACAACGAGCGGCTCACTTCATAGCTGAAGTCGACGTGTCCCGGGGTGTCGATGAGGTTGAGGTTGTAGATCTTGCCGTCACGCGCCTTGTAGCTCAGCGCGGCGGTCTGCGCCTTGATGGTGATGCCGCGCTCCTTCTCGATGTCCATCGAGTCAAGCACCTGCGCTTCCATCTCGCGATCGGACAGGCCTCCGCAGAGTTGGATGATGCGGTCGGCCAGGGTCGATTTACCGTGGTCGATGTGGGCGATGATCGAGAAATTGCGGATATGGTCCATCTGATACTCAGGGGTGCGCCGTTTCAGGCCACGAAGTGCCCGCGTGGGCACGCCGGGCGGCGCAGCAATTATGAACGGCCTGGAACTGGCGCCCTGCTGGGCGCACGCCGATCCCGGCCGCAGGTTGGTGACGCAGACTTTGCGCCAAAGTGCGATTTTACCGTATTTTCAAGGACTTCCGTATTGCGAAATGGACCACGGCGCTAGCCCTGCAGCCAGACCAGGCTTTGCCGGGCGCACTTATGTGCCATCGAACGCCCCATTACCCACCTGTTCGCCCGCCCGCGGCCCCGCATGTGCGGCCAACCACGCTCGCACCCGCTTTTCGTCAAGAAAGTAATGGCACAGCTCCACGTCCGGGCCGGCCGGGGAACCGGCCATCAGCACGGGCACCAGCTCGTCGAAACGGGCTATGGCCGCCAGATCGGCATCCACGTCCACCTCGTGCAAGACAAAGGAAAAATCGCGCCGGAGCGGCTCCAGCGCGATTTTCATGTCCTCGCACAGATGGCAGTAGCTCCTGCCATACAGTGTGAGATCGGCCATGATGGCGGCGCCGGTCAGCGCGAGGACATCGTGCCCGGCCTCAGGGTCAGCACCTGGGTGGCATCCCCGCGGCGCACGAACACCGCTGCGATCTTGGCTTTGTCGAGTCCCTTGACCAGTTCGTTGAACTGCTTAGGGCTGGTCACGTCGCTGTCACCCAACCGCAGGATGATGTCGCCCTGTCGAATGCCGGCACGCATCGCCGGACCATCCGCCTGCTCGACCTCGACCCCCGACTTGATCTTGAGCTCCTTGAGCTTTGCGTCGGGAATCTCATTGACGATCAATCCAAGCGCATTGGGCTTGGCCGCCGGCGGGGTGTTATCGTCGCGCGGTCCATTGCCGCGGGTTTTCACCTTCGCATCCGCATCCAGCTCGGCCACGGTGATGGACATCTCGCGCGTCGCGCCCTTGCGCCAGAGCTGCAGCGGAACGCGCGTGCCCGGCTTGATGTCGCCAACCATGCGCGGCAGATCCGACGCCTTCTCGATGTCGCGGCCGTTAAACTTGAGAATGATGTCACCAGCCTCGATCCCCGCCTTCTCGGCAGGGCCGCCAGGCTCGACGCTGCCGACCAGCGCGCCCCGGGCGCGGCCCAGGCCGAGCGAATCGGCAACTTCCTTGGTCACATCACCGATTGCCACCGCGATGCGTCCGCGCGTGACCTTGCCGGTCGCCTTGAGCTGCTCGGTGACCCGCATGGCTTCGTCAATCGGGATGGCGAAGGAGATACCCATATAGCCGCCGCTGCGGCTGTAGATCTGTGAGTTGATGCCGATCACCTCGCCACGCAGGTTGATCAGCGGACCGCCAGAATTGCCGGGGTTGACCGCCACATCGGTCTGGATGAACGGCAGGTAGTCACCCGTATCGCGCCCCTTGGCGGAGACGATGCCTGCAGTCACGGTGTTATCGAGGCCAAAGGGAGAACCAATGGCCAGCACCCATTCGCCAGCGCGAACCTTGTCCGAATCGCCGAGCGTCAGCTTGGGCAGGCCGGTCGCCTCGACCTTGAGCAAGGCGACATCGGTGCGCTTGTCCGAGCCGATCAGCTTGGCCTTGAATTCACGCTTGTCGGGCAGCGTGACGTAGATGGTTTCCGCATCAGCAACAACGTGGGCATTGGTCATCACATAGCCATCCTGGCTAATGACAAAACCCGATCCCACGCCACGACTCTGCTCCTCGCCTTGCGGCGGCTGGCCACGGCGCGGGGCACCCGGCGGCGTGGGTGCACCTGGCATGGGCACGCCAAAGAAACGGCGGAAGAACTCTGCCATTTCGTCATCTTCCGTCCCCCCCGGCGTGCCGCGCGCGCGCACGCGCTCGGTGGTGCGGATGTTCACGACAGCCGGTCCGGCCTTTTCCACCAGATCGGTGAAGTCGGGCAGGTTATAGGATGGCGCGGCGGCCTGCGCGTGACTCAACTCCGCGACAAAGGGCGCAAAGGCGAGAATGGCAGCCATGAGCACGGTCCGAGCCAAGGCTGGAGATCTTGGTGACATCGTCGACTCCCGGGAAATCAGCGAAAAGAGGAAGAAAGCACAGGCGGCAGGGTTGCCGATCGGTGGCGGCCCACAGGCGGTGTTCACGCCTGCGGCAACGCCGCGATCCGGCCTAGTGGGCTTTCGGTGGTTTGTATTCTACCGCCGAGGCAAACTGCCTCACTGTGGCCGGCGGGACTTCACCCACCACGGTGATCCAGAAATCGGCTACGCGGCGTACCACGACCTGCGTGGCACCCAGCGAGGCGACGCCTTCGCGGCGCACGCGCTGCTCGGAAACCGGCTCGATAAACACCGACAGGCCGGTCAAGCCATCGCTGTAGACGACCTGGAGCACTTCGAAGACATTGCCGCGCGGGTTGGCCTGCGGTGCGCGCAGTTCTCCCAGCGGGCGGCGAACCTCGCGGATCTTCAGGAACCCCTTGACCGGAACCGCGATGCTCCAGCCTTCATCGGCAATATTGGCCGGATGGTTGGTCACCTCATAGTGAGTCCAGGAGCCGGAGTTCTTGATGGCCGTGAGAATGCGCTGCTTTTCCGATGGCACGCCGATATCGACTTGCGAAAAAGCAACCTGTTCCAGCACTTTGCCGCCCTCGCCCAGGGTCTGTGCACGCATCAGCAAGCCGGAATTCTTCTCCGCCCAAAGCCGCACGGCGTAGCGCGCCGCGTCATGCGGCTCGAGCGAAAAGACCTCGCACTCGACGCCAGCCACGCGCTCGCCCGGAAGCTTGCGCATATCGTAGATATCGAGCACATCGTTCTTGTTGGTGGCCAGCAGCGCCGGGAAACGATCCTTGGCCTCCTGCTTCTCCACCACCACCAGCTTGGCCTCGGGAATCAGGCTGTGGACGATGTCGTTCTGGCGCAGCACCTCGCGCGGCTTGCCGTCAAGGGTTTCAAGCCGTTCATACTCGTTGTTGACGAGATCGCTGTAGTGCTGGATACGCGATGCATGCATCACGCTGCCACGCTGATAAATCAGCGTGCCGACATAATTCTCGCGCTGGGCCGCGCGATGGATCTTGTTGAGCCAGGCCGTTGCGTCGCGACGGGCCAGCGTATTGTCCGGCGGCTGCGCAGTTGCCGCAGCCGCAGTCAGACACAAGGCCAGAAAAAAGGACCTGCGAAGGGCCCTAATTCTGTGTGCGCCCGCTACGTTGGCGGGCGACCATCCTTTATGCATGTCCGGCATTATTCCTGCGAATTGTCCTGAGAGAAGTTTGCGCTGTTAGCCACTTGGCGCATGGTCGGCACTACCGCATCGGTGGCAACCGAGACGCGGTGAGCGCGAAGATATTCATCCAGACGGGGATCGCGGATCATCTGCGCGTTATCGGCGGAGACAGTCACGATGCCGCCAGCCTTGGGCGCTGCAGGTTGCTCGACACGCGCCACTACCGCATCCGGTGTGCCGAGGTCGGCGGCGCCGCGCATCTGCGGCACGGCTACCCAGCTGACGGCGGCCACTGCAGCGGCAATCGCGGTGCTCGGCATGACGCGCCGCACCCACGACGGCTTGAACAGCAGGCGATGAGCCGACGACGCCTTGGCGACGGCGGGCACCAGCACATGCGGCTCACTGTCCAGACGAGCGGAAAACCGGGAAAGAAAGTCATCGGTCGAGCCGGCATGCGTCAGTTCTTCCGAACGCAGGGCATCGCCAATCAATTGATAAGAGGCCCAACTCGCCATGCCTGCCTCGCTTTTCGCGAGATCCAACACGGCGTTTACTTCGTGCGGCGCCAGCTCGCCATCCATCAGCACGGAGATTTGCTCCGCTGCTTCCACTTCATGAACCGACTGCTTATGAGCCTGACCCATTTCCCACCCCTAGAAAAACCATTGAACAACCGACAATCCCGTCTACTGCTTTGTCGTTTTTCGATGCAGGAATAGGCTGCAACGCTGGCCGCACGACATTTTATTTACTGCTTACCACTAGGTATCACTACCTACTACCACCGCTTGCCCTCTGCTGTTCCGAGCAGCGGGCGCAATTTATCGGCAATCGCCTCGCGCGCCCGGAAGATGCGTGACCGGACCGTGCCGATCGGGCAACCCATGGCTTCCGCGATCTCCTCATAACTGAGGCCCTCGATCTCGCGAAGGGTGATGGCGGTGCGCAATTCCTCCGGCAGTGCTTCCATCGCGCGGTTGACCGTCTCGGCCACCTGGCGGGTATGGAGCATCGACTCCGGCGTATTGATATCTCTTAGTTGCTCACCGTCCGCAAAAGTTTCAGCCTCTTCGGCATCGATATCACTGGAGGCTTCCGGCCGGCGCCCCTGGGTCGCCAGGTAGTTCTTCGCCGTGTTCACCGCAATCCGGTACAACCAGGTGTAGAACGCCGACTCACCGCGAAATTGCGGCAACGCACGATACGCCTTGATGAAGGCGTCTTGTGCCACATCCTCCACTTCCGCGGAATCCCGCACCAAACGCGAAATGAGCCTGATGATCTTGCGGTGGTATTTCACCACCAACAATTCAAAGGCCCGCTTATCGCCCTGCTGGACGCGTTCAACGAGGAGCTGATCGGCTTCGCGTTCGCTCACGAATATTTCACCTGCAGTGTATCTCTTGGTATCGTCTTCACGACAAACGTTGTATTTTACCTACGTTGCGGACCGCACGGTCAGTGCGTTGCAACGCATATTGTGAAGAATGGTTGAAATAGCCGCACATCAGCCGGCCTCGCCGGCCGCCGGGCCTTCACGGCGCGCAACCCGAATAGTGCGCCTCAGGGCGCGCAAAGCGCTGGCACCGGCAAATGCGCGATTGACCACCAGCACACGTGGTGGCCGTCCGGCCACCGGCTCCAGGGCCAGCACGAGCGCCAGCTCGCCCAGTTCCCAGCTGGATTCCACCCTCGCTATCGCGCGGCTGCCGTCCGGCATATCGACCAGGATGCCAGGCCGGCCGGTACGGTCCCGCCCTGGCGCAAGGCCGCCGTAGGCACAGGCGGCACCGTGCCAGAGCTTGGGCCAATGCCAGGCCAGCCAGCCGCACAACCCGGCCAGGCCGGCTACCAACAGCCACTGCGTGAAATCCCAGCCTTGCGCCGAGCGCCCCAGTTCCTGCACGCCTTGCCAGGCCAGCAACGCGAACGTTGCCAGCTCGCAGGCCAGGAACAGCACCAAGGCCCACCGCAAGGGATGGATCCTGGAACGCAAAGGGGAAGCCACCCGGCGGCCGCCGGGTTCAGGCGCGACGGAAGACAAGCGTGCCGTTGGTGCCGCCGAAGCCGAAGTTGTTTTTCACCGCTACATCGATCTTCAGTTCACGTGCCGTATTGGCCACGTAATCCAGGTCGCACTCGGGATCCTGGTTGAAAATGTTGATGGTCGGCGGCGACACCTGGTGGTGCAGCGCCAGCACGGTGAAGACCGACTCAAGCCCGCCCGCGCCACCCAGCAAGTGGCCAGTCATCGACTTGGTCGAGTTGACAGCCAGCTTGTAGGCATGATCGCCAAAGGCCAGCTTGATCGCTTCGGTCTCGTTCTTGTCACCAAGCGGAGTCGAGGTGCCGTGCGCATTCAGGTAGCCGACTTCATCCGCATTGATGCCAGCATCCCTGAGGGCGTTGGCCATGCAGCGGCGGGGGCCGTCCATATTGGGCGCGGTCATGTGGTAAGCGTCGCCGCTCATGCCGAAGCCGATCAGCTCCGCATAGATCCTGGCGCCACGCGCCTTGGCCGACTCGTACTCCTCGAGCATGACCACACCGGCGCCCTCGCCCAGCACGAAGCCATCGCGATCCTTGTCCCAGGGGCGGGAGGCGGCTGCGGGGTCATCGTTACGGGTCGACAGCGCACGCGCTGCGGCAAAACCGCCAATGCCCAGCGGGGAGACGGTGGATTCAGCGCCACCGGCCAGCATCACGTCGGCGTCCCCCGCCTGGATCAGGCGGGCCGCCAGGCCAATGCTGTGCAGGCCGGTGGTGCAAGCCGTGACCGCGGCCAGGTTGGGACCCTTGAGTCCATGGATGATGGACAGGTGGCCCGAGATCATGTTGATGATCGAGCCAGGCACGAAGAACGGGGAGATCCGGCGCGGACCGCGATTGGTCAGCTCCGCGTGGGTATCCTCGATCATCGGCAGGCCGCCGATGCCCGATCCGACCAGCACGCCAATGCGGTCGGCATTGGCTTCGGTCACTTCGTAGCCGCTATCCTTCAGCGCCTGCGAACCCGCTGCGATGCCATAGTGGATAAAGGTATCCATATGGCGGGCTTCCTTGGCCGGGATGTAGTCCTCGGCGTTGAACCCCTTGACCTCGCCAGCGAAGTGCACGGCAAGCGCGGAATGATCGAATTTGGTGACGGTGGCAATGCCAGACTTGCCGGCAACCAGGTTGGCCCAGCCTTCGGCAACCGTGTTTCCGACCGGAGACACAAGGCCAAGCCCAGTGACGACGACGCGACGACGGCTCACTATGATTTCCTACGGGTACGTGAAGCAAAACCGGATTGGGAATCGATGCCAGCCAACGGCCAGCAACTGGCCGCACCGACACCGGCGCAACGCATCCAATTGTGCTTCTTCGAACAGACGAAAGCCACAGAAAACAACGCAGCGGACCCATGGGCCCACGCGCCTGCCTTCTGTGGCTCGGAATTCAGATACGACAGGCTTAAGCCTTGACGTGTGCAGTGGCGTAATCGATTGCCTGTTGCACGGTCGTGATCTTCTCGGCTTCCTCATCAGGAATTTCCATGCCGAATTCATCTTCCAACGCCATCACCAGTTCAACCGTGTCGAGCGAGTCAGCGCCCAGGTCGTTCACAAACGACGATTCGGTCTTGATGTCTGCCTCGGCCACGCCGAGTTGCTCTGCCACGATTTTCTTGACGCGTTGTTCGATATTGTCCATGTAACCCTCCAGGGAAGTTCGACAAAAAGTGGGCGCATTTTAGCAGGTTTGGGCCATAAAAATGCCCCCCGCCATCTATTGCAAGAACTGCGCCCGATCAGTTTTAAAAATAACCACTTCGCACAGCTTCTGCCGGCTTCTCCCTCGAAACCGGCCACTGCACAAGGTGATCAATTCATGTACATGCCACCATTCACATGGAGCGTTGTACCAGTGATGTAGGCCGCCTGCGGACCTGCCAGGAAGGCCACCGCATGCGCGATGTCTTCCGGCTGGCCGAGCCGGCCCAACGGGATCTGCGTCCTCAGTGCAGCATGCTGCTCTTCCGACAGGACCTTGGTCATGTCGGTATCGATAAAGCCCGGCGCCACGCAATTGACGGTGACGTTGCGGCTGCCGATCTCGCGTGCGAGCGCGCGGCTCATGCCTTCCACGCCGGCCTTGGCCGCCGCGTAGTTCATCTGGCCCGGGTTGCCGGTCGAGCCGACCACCGAGGTGATGTTGATGATACGGCCACCGCGGGCCTTCATCATTGGGCGCAGCACGGCGCGCGACAGGCGGAACACCGCCGTCATGTTGGTTTCGATCACCGCGCTCCAGTCCTCGTCCTTCATGCGCATGGCGAGCTGGTCCTGGGTAATGCCGGCGTTGTTCACCAGCACGCCCAGGCTGCCATGCGCCTTGACCAGTTCGTCGATCAGCGCTTCTGACGCCGCCGCATCATTGACGTTGAGCACGGCGCCGCGGCCCTTGCCGCCAGCTGCCGCCAGGTATTCGCTGATGGCTGCTGCACCCGCCTCGCTGGTGGCGGTACCCACCACCGTGGCACCCTGGGCGGCCAGTTCCAGTGCGATGGCGCGGCCAATGCCGCGCGATGCGCCGGTTACCAGCGCGACCTGGTTTTCCAGAAATTTTGTCATTGCGTTGGTCCTTGTTTACTTCAGCAGCGCCAGCGTGTCCTGCAGCGAGGCCGGGTCGAAGATCGCTCCGCCCACCAGGCTGCCATCGATGCGCTTGGTCATGCCGGCCAGCACCTTGCCAGGGCCGCACTCAATCACATGGGTCACGCCTTCGGCAGCGATCTTCTGCACGCACTCGACCCAGCGCACCGGGGCTGCGGCCTGGCGGACCAGCGCGTCCTTGATGGCTTGCGGGTCATTGACGATGGCCACATCGACGTTGTTCACTAGCGGAATCGACGGTGCGGAAAACACCATGCCGGCCATGCGCTCGCGCAGGCGGTCCGATGCGGGCTTGAGCAGCGACGAGTGGAACGGTGCCGACACCGGCAGCGGCAGCGCGCGCTTGGCGCCACGTGCCTTGGCCAATTCGCAGGCCTTCTCCACGGCACCCTTGTTGCCAGCGATCACCACCTGCAACGGAGCGTTGAAGTTCACGGCCTCCACCACGCCGGCGCCGGTCGCCGACGCTTCGGCGCAAGCGGCGCGCACGTCATCGTCGGACAGCCCCAGGATGGCCGCCATGCCACCCTCGCCAACCGGCACGGCTTCCTGCATGGCTTGTGCGCGGAAGCGCACCAGCGGCACCGCATCAGCAAAGGGGATCACTCCGGCTGCCACCAGCGCGGAATATTCACCCAGGCTGTGCCCCGCCACCACGGCCGGAGCCGGACCGCCGGCGTCGAGCCAGGCGCGGTAGATGGCCACCGCGGCGGTCAGCATCACCGGTTGCGTGTTGGTGGTGAGGTTCAGGTCCTCGGCCGGGCCTTCGGCGATCAGTTGGCCCAGGTCCTGCCCAAGCGCGGCGGATGCCTCATCCAGCGTGGCACGAACTACCGCATTGCCGGCAAAGGCGTTGAGCATGCCAACTGCCTGCGAGCCTTGCCCTGGGAATACAAAGGAGAATTTCATCGCAATCGAATCGTAAAGATGAATAGCGCCAGGTCGGCGCAGCGGCATGACACCGCCACGCCGGCCCGAATATTACATGCGCAGCAGTACCGCGCCCCAGGTGAAGCCGCCACCCACGCCTTCCATCAGCACGTGATGCCCTGCGCCGATGCGGCCATCGCGCACCGCCACGTCGAGCGCCAGCGGGATCGAGGCAGCCGAGGTGTTGCCGTGCTCATGCACCGTAGCCACCATGCGCTCGGCGGGCAGGCCAAGCTTCCTGGCCGTGCTTTGCATGATGCGGATATTGGCCTGGTGCGGGATCAGCCAGTCGACCTTTTCCGCCGGGAACTGCGCGCCCGCGAGTGCTTCGCGCGCTACCTTGTCGAGCACGGTGACCGCCAGCTTGAACACCGCCTGGCCATCCATGTGCAAGAAGGGGTTGCCGGTGATATTGCCGCCCGAGACGTTGCCCGGCACGCACAGGATATCCACGTGGCTGCCGTCGGAGTGCATCGCCGACGACAGGATGCCGGGCTCCTCGGAGGCCGACAGCACGACTGCGCCGGCACCGTCGCCGAACAGCACGCAGGTGGTGCGGTCGTTGAAATCCAGGATGCGGGAAAACACTTCCGAGCCAATCACCAGCGCATTGCGGTGTGAACCGCTGCGGATGAATTTCTCGGCGGTGGCCAGCGCATAGACAAAGCCGGAGCACACCGCTTGCAGGTCGAACGCCGCGCAGTTGTTGGTGATACCAAGCTTCTGCTGCACCAGGCAGGCGGTGCTGGGGAAGACGAAATCGGGCGTGGAAGTGGCAACGATGATCAGGTCGATGCTCTGGCGATCGATGCCGGCAGCCTCCAGCGCGCGCTCCGCCGCCTTGACGGCGAGGTCACTGCTGGTGACATCCGGCTCGGCCCAATGGCGGGCCGAGATGCCACTGCGCGAAAAGATCCATTCGTCGCTGGTCTCGATGCCCTTCTCAGCCAGTTGCGCCGCGATATCTTGGTTAGTGACGCGCCGCGGAGGCAAATAGCTCCCGGTCCCGATGATTTTTGCGTAGCTTGTCATGTAATGTCGGATCGATCGTCTGGCCACGGGTCGTCGCCCGCGGCATCTACATCAAGACCTCAGGCGGCGTGCGGGCTTGGACTGGAATCCTCGGCGCCTGACTGCGGGCCGGTAGCCGGAGTGCTGTTACCTGACTTGTTGGCGAAGGCCTGAATGGTGCGTTCGATCACACCATTCCTGGCCGCATCATACCCGCGTTTGATAGCCCACTCAAAAGCGTGCGCGTCGGCGGAACCATGACTTTTGACAACCAGCCCGCGCAAGCCGAGCAGGGACGCGCCGTTGTAGCGCGCCGGGTCCAGGCGCCGGGACAATCGCTTGAGTACCGGCAAAGCCAGGACCGCCAGCAGCTTGGTAAACCACGAACGCGTGAATTCTTCCTTGATCATGTTGGCGATCATCTTGGCCAGCCCTTCGCTGCTCTTTAGCGCGACGTTGCCGACAAAGCCATCGCACACCACGATATCGGTGGTGCCCTTGAAGATGTCGTTGCCTTCCACGTTGCCGTAGAAGTTGAGTTCCGAAGCGCGCAGCAGCTCACCCGCGCGCTTGACCACATCGTTGCCCTTGATCACTTCCTCGCCGATGTTAAGCAGGCCGACGCTCGGGCGTTCCTTCTGATCCACCACGGCAACCATGGCCTCCGCCATGCGCGCGAACTGCAGCAGGTGCTCGGGCTCGCAGTCGGCATTGGCACCGAGGTCTAGCACCGTGGTACCCCAGCCCTGCTCGTTGGGAATGGTGGTAGCGATAGCCGGCCGCTCGATGCCTTCGAGCGTTTTCAGCACATAGCGCGACACCGCCATCAGGGCGCCGGTATTGCCCGCCGAGATGCATGCGCCAGCCAGTCCCTCCTTCACCTGGGTCACCGCCACGCGCATCGAGGAATCCTTCTTCCTGCGCAGCGCTACTTCAACGGGGTCATCCATGGTGATGACTTCGGACGCGGTCACAATGCGCACGCGCGGATGGTCGAGCGCATGCAGCTTCTTGAGCTGCGGCTCGATGCTGTCCCGCAAGCCGACCAGCACCACTTCGGCGTCGCTATGGCTTGAGAGAAAACTGATCGCCGCTGGTACGGTCACGCAGACACCGTGATCGCCACCCATGCAGTCGATAGCTAGTTTGATCGTCATTGTTTCCTGGTGCAGAAGCGCTGGTCGGCGTGACTTGAAATCCTGGCTCCCGAGCCGGGCAGGCATGACCCTGACCAGCCGGTGGCAACCCGACGGCACTCCCGGAGCGCTCCACGGCGAGATCTGGCGCCGCCCTCGCGGCCGCGCATGGCATCTAGCCATGCACTCAGCTTGAGCCGGCGGCGCAAATCGGCCCGATGGAAGCCTGCGCTACGGTTTGCGCTGCGAGCGCGCAACAAAAAAGCGGCAACGATTTTGCCGCTTTTTTGTTTTTGACCTAACAACGTGCGCGTACGAGACGCAAAGTCACGCCGAACGATCTGTCAGTCGTTCTTGGTCTTGATGACCTTGCGGCCACGATAGTAGCCGTTCGGGCTCACGTGGTGACGCAGGTGGGTTTCGCCCGTGGTCGGCTCCACTGCCAGCGCTGCCGTGGTCAGGTGGTCGTGCGAGCGATGCATGCCGCGCTTGGAGGGCGACTTCTTGTTCTGTTGAACTGCCATGATGACTCCTTCGAGAATTTTTCAATGGTAACACACGCATCCCGCACGAGGCGTAGCCGGGCCCGGCCGGATGCTGATCCTGGTGCCTTCAAACGTTGCCAGATGCCGACGAACCGGCTTCAGTGCTTCGTTTTCAGGCCGGCCAGCGCCGCAAAGGGCGAAGGCCGTTTTTCTTCTTCCGGCAGAACCTCTGGTTCAGGTTCCGCCTGTCCGTCCACCCCGGTCACGAGACTTTCGTGCACCGTGGGGCAAACGTCATGCTTGGGCGCCACCGGCAAAGCCAACAGCACTTCATCTTCAATCAGCGTCAGCAGGTCAAAGCGCTTGGAGCCAACAATCACATCGAGCTCGTCATCGTCCATGGGCGCCGCATCGGCATCCGCCTCGCTGGCGACCACCTCGAAACACATGTCCGTGGCGATCGGCTGCTCGTAGACCCGCAGGCAGCGCTGGCAATCCAGCCAGACCCGGCCATTCACGGCCAGGTCGACGAACAGGCGCTCCACCGCGGGCTTGCCGGGCTCGCTCGCTTCCTCCTCGACAAAGCCGGAAAGCGCGTAGCTGAACACCTCGTCCGTCGCCGACGCTGGCGCTTGCGCCGCAGTCTCGGCTATGATGCGCGGCAAATCGCGTGCGGCAACTTCGCCGGTGGCGTCGTCGCCAGCGCGGCAGAACGCAAAGAGATCGAGCGCGCGCAGGTCAATCGGCTGGGTCATGTCTTATCGTGCCGTCATGCCGGGAGGCATCCCGGAGGATCGCGGCTTCGACGCATTTTTACGTATACCTGACATATACCTGTATAACGCACCGTCGAAACGTGACTCGGAAGCTACACAACACCGGAAAAAACACGGTATTGCGCCGGACTTGCTTGGCTAAACGCGAGATTATACGTCGATTCTGCTGCCGCGGTCAAAATTTTGGAAGACGGCCATTCGCCGCTTTCCCTTTTCGCTCAATTACTTATGTCGCAAACTTCCCGCCCCACCCTGATCCTGGGTTCCAGCTCACGTTATCGCCGCGAATTGCTGGAGCGCCTGCGCATTCCTTTCGAGGTGGCGATTCCCGACATCGACGAAACGCCACAGCCTGGCGAAAGCCCCGAGGCCACCGCGCTGCGGCTCTCCCACGCCAAGGCACAGGCCATTGCCGAGCGGCATCCGGGCACCCTGGTCATCGGCTCCGACCAGGTCGCCACGCTGGACGGCAGGCAGATCGGCAAACCCGGCTCCCACGAGAAGGCCCTGGCGCAATTGCAGTGGATGCGCGGCCGTACCGTCACTTTTCACTCGGCGTTGTGCCTGCTTGACAGTCGTAACGGCGAGGCTCAACTGGCGGATATCCAGACGCGCGCGACTTTCCGCGATCTTTCCGACCAGGAGCTGGACGCCTACCTGCGCATCGAGCGCCCTTATGATGTCGCGGGCAGTGCCAAATCCGAAGGACTGGGCATCGCCCTACTCTCGCATATGGAGTCCGACGATCCCACCGCGCTGGTAGGCCTGCCCCTGATCGCGCTGACCAATATGCTGCGCCAGGCCGGCTACCCTTTCTTCCAGGACTAAGGGCTTCGCCCACCCCGCGCCAAGCCACAGAAGACAAATGAGAACCCAAGCATGAGCGGCACCCTGTACCTGATCCCCAACACCTTGGGCAAACGCGACGAGTTCGACCCGCTCGCGGATGTCATTCCGGCTGGCGTGCAGCAAATCACGGCCAGCCTGGACTACCTGGTGGCGGAAAATGCCAAGACGGCACGCGCCTTCCTGAAGAAACTCAGCGAAACCTGCCCGCTGGGCAAGCCAATCCAGCAGATCGAGATCCGCGAACTCAACGTCAATACGCGCGAAGGCGAACTGGCCGCACTGCTGGCACCGATCCGCGAAGGGCGCGACGGCGGCCTGCTGTCGGAAGCCGGCGTGCCGGCGGTGGCCGATCCCGGCGCCAACCTGGTGCGCCTGGCTCACACCAAGGGCGTGCGCGTGCGCCCGCTGGTGGGCCCGAGCTCGATTCTGCTGGCCGTCATGGCGTCCGGCCTCAATGGCCAGAGCTTTGCTTTCAACGGCTACCTGCCGGTGGATGCCGGCGAGCGCGCCAAGCGCCTGCGCGAGCTGGAGCAGCTATCGCGCAAGGCACGCCAGACCCAGGTCTGGATCGAGACGCCGTACCGCAATGGCCCCTTGCTGGAAGCGATGCGCCAGCATTGCGCAGGCACCAGCCTGCTGTCGATCGCGGTAGACCTGACCTTGCCAAGCGAGACGATCGTCACGCTGCCCATCTCCGATTGGCGCCCGGAGCGGCTGGCACTGAACAAGCGCCCGGCCATTTTCTCCTTGCTGGCAGCCTGAGCGACGGTCGGCCAACGAAGAAGCAAACGAAAAATGGGGCGTTTTCGCCCCATTTTTTACTCCGTGCCCAGCTCGGCTGGCTTAATGCATGGCCTGCACGCGCGTGCCGAACAGCATGGTCTTCATCGCCGCCGTGCCCATCGCCGCGCCGAAACGCTTGGCTACCCGCTCCGCAATATTCTCCTTGACGGTGTAGTCGACGATGTCCTCTGCCTTGAAGAGATCCCGCGCCACGTAGTCCGCGTTACCCAGGCCGTCGGCCAAGCCCAGCTCAACGCTGCGCTCGCCGGACCAGAACAAGCCGGAGAACAGGTCCGGATCGTCCTTCAGGCGATCGCCTCGGCCTTCCTTGACCACGTCGATGAACTGCTGGTGGATCTGCTTGAGCATGGTTTCGGCATATTGCTTCTGCCTAGGCACCTGCGGCGAGAATGGGTCGAGCATGCCCTTGTTGGCGCCAGAGGTATAAAGCCGGCGCTCGACGCCCAGCTTGTCCATGAGCCCGGTGAAGCCAAAGCCGTCCATCAACACGCCGATCGAGCCGACGATGCTAGCCTTGTCGACATAGATCTTGTCGGCCGCCGCCGCCACGTAATAGCCGCCCGAGGCGCAGATCTCCTCCACCACCACGTAGAACGGCTTGGCGGGATAAAGCGTCCGCAGGCGCCGGATCTCGTCATTGATCATGCCGGCCTGTACCGGCGAGCCACCCGGCGAGTTGATCTTGAGGATGATCCCGGCGGCATTGGTATCGGCAAATGCGGCTTGCAGGGCTGCGTTGATCGATTCGGCGCTGGCCGGCGTCCCCGCAGCGATCTCGCCGTCGAGCGACACCATCGCCGTATGGCGACCGCTCGTGGCAATGGTGCCGTCGCCCTTGAAGTCGAAAACGGCAAAGAAAATCAGCACTAGCAGAGCGAGCCCGGCGAAGCGGAAGAAAATGCGCCAGCGGCGTGCCGCGCGCTGCTCGCGCAGCGTCGCCATCAGCACCCTTTCCAGCACATCCCGCTCCCAGCCTGTCCCCGTGGGGACGGGGCCGACGTCACGACCGGCCATGCGCGCCTGGCGCTGGCCGGCTTCTCTCTGCGAAGCAGCATCTCCGGCGCGCAGCTCTTGCTCCAGCGGGTAATCGGCCTGCGAGGCGGTTTCCAGCCGGTCATCCCCCGCCCCGGGCGCCCCGGCGCTGGCCGAAGCCACCGGTTCCTGCGCCTTGCCGGGTTCGTCCTGCGGCGGTTTTTGCTGTTCAGTCATGCAGTTGGCTCTTGATTATGAATAGATAGGCGGGCCGGGGCGCCGGGCCTGCCGGCTGCCCGCTAGCCCGCGGGTGCTTCGTATGGACTTTCAGGCAGCCAGTACACATTGCCGTCGCGCTCTTCGACGCGCAGCTTGGACAATGAAGCGCCCCGGCAGGGGCCGCCCACGCACAAGCCGCTGTCCGGCGCATAAACCGCGCCATGTGTCGCGCACATCAAGTATAGGCCCGAGGACTCGAAAAACTGTCCCTCCTGCCAATCGAGCTCCATCGGCACATGCGCGCACTGGTTCAGGTAGCCGTGGACAGCCCCCTCGAAGCGCACGACAAACGCGCTCACGGCGCGCCCACCCACTTCGACCACAAAACGCACCCCGGCGCCGCCGTCAGCCAGGTCCTCGGCCGCACACAGGTGACGCGCGCCCCTCATCCCCTGGCCCGTTGCGTCAAGCATGCGCCAGCAGCCAGTCTTTCAGGTCGGCGATGGACGTCGCGCAATGCAGAGGCGCCATCGCGCGCAGGGCGTCCGCGGGATGCGCGCCGTAGCCTACGCCGATGCCCGCCGCGCCGGCATTGGCCGCCATCTGCAGGTCATGGGTGGTATCGCCGATCATCACCGTGCGCTCCATGTCCTGCCCCAGTTCGCGGGTCAGCTCTTGCAGCATGGCCGGGTGGGGCTTGGAAAAGGTCTCGTCGGCGCAACGCGTGCCGTCGAACAGGCGCACGAGGTCGGTTGCTTCCAGGGCGCGCTGCAGGCCGACGCGGGTCTTGCCCGTCGCCACGCCAAGGAAATAGTGCTCGGCGCGCAGGGCTTCCAGCATCTCGCGCACCCCGTCGAACAGCACCAGTTCGGCGTCGCGGGTCAGGAAGTGGAAACGGTAGCGCTCGGCCAGCCGGGGATAGTCGGCGGGATCGAGCGTGGGCACGGCGTACGACAGCGCGTCCTTGAGTCCCAGCCCGATCACGTGACTGGCGGCGCTGTCGTCGGGCACCGGCAAGCCGAGGTCGCGGCTGGCCAGCTGGATGCATTTGGCGATGGTCGGGGTGGAATCCATCAGGGTTCCATCCCAGTCGAACACGATCAGGTCGAAGCGTTGCCTGGCCATGAATATCCTTGTTAGCGCCTTAGTCGGCGGCGCGCAGGTTACGGGCTTGCTGCAGGAACGCTTCGCACTCCGGCGGCATGGGTGCAACTACAGTGGTGATTTCTCCACTTATCGGATGCGTAAATGTCAGGCTGTGCGCGTGCAGGAACATGCGCTTGAGCCCAGGATTGGCGCCGCTGCGGGCCAGCGCCTTGTTGAGGGCGTAATCGCCGTATTTTTCGTCGCCCAGGATCGGGAAGCCCGAATGCGCCAGATGGACCCGGATCTGGTGGGTCCGCCCTGTCTTCAACTCGGCCTCGAGCAAGGTGTAGCCGGGCATGACCTCGAGCCGGTTGAACACGGTATGCGAGGCAATGCCATCTTCCTGCACCCGCACGCGGCGCTCGCCTTCCGGGGTGGTGTACTTATATAGGGGGAATTTCACGTGCTGCCGGGCATTCTCGAAATGCCCCGCCACACAGGCGAAGTAGCGCTTGTCCAGCGCACTGCCGCGCATCTGCTCATGCAGGTTCACCAGCGCCGTACGCTTCTTCGCAAGCACCAGCAGGCCGGAGGTCTCGCGGTCGAGACGGTGCACAAGCTCCAGGAACCTGGCCTGCGGGCGGGCGCGCCGCAATTGCTCGATCACGCCGAATGCCACGCCAGAGCCGCCATGCACGGCCACGCCGGCAGGCTTGTTGATCACCAGCAGGTATTCATCCTCGAAGACCACCGGAAAGCTGGCCGGCGGCACGAACTTGCCGGCATCGGGTGCCGAAGCCGCCACACGCATAGGCGGAATCCGTACCACATCGCCCAACTGCAGGCGATAGGTGGCGTCGACCCGCCCCTTGTTCACACGCACTTCACCCGACCTCAGGATGCGGTAGACATGGCTCTTGGGCACCCCTTTCGAGAGCTTCAGGAGGAAGTTGTCGATACGCTGGCCATCGGCTTCGTCGCCAATCGTTACGTACGCCACCTGGGGCCCGGCCGCGGCGGGCCGCACCTCTTTTTCAATTTGATGGCGTAACTCATTCATTTTCAATATAATTTCCTCGCTGTTCCGGCCAAAGACCGGCAGCGCAAGTCAGGTGTAGGCGATTCGTCGTATTTTACACTTCGGGTTGCCGCCAACCCTGCCAGCCTCCCGCTTCTTTGCGTACCACGCGAGCCCGGGGCTGGTAAATGGCAGCAAAAACGCAGCACGCACGGTATCGCCCGCGCAGGAAGTCGCCCAAAGGCAACTTCGGCGCTGACGGCGGTCACGTGGGAGTAGTGTTCAGGTAGAACAGAATTTGATAGTGGATGCCCACCCGGCATCCACTCTGGTGAGAGAAGTCCCGCCCGCACCGGGAAACGGTGCCGCCGGCATGCTTCCAACGCCGCCTGACTGGTTATACCGGCGCCCGGTCGCAGAACTCCAAGAAGCAGTAGGTGCGCCCGCCAGGAGATGTCAGGAAGCGAAGCAGCATTGCCGTGACGACAAACTTGCTCTTTGACGCGTCTAGCCCTTCCGCGGCCGGCCGCGGTGCGATGGCGCCTCTTTGCGCCCGCACCGCCGCCATGCCAGCCGGAAACCCGCTGGGTCGCTGCGCAAAGCAGCACACCGGCGTTCTCTCCGACCATGCGGACGGCGCTTTCGACGTCGTTACCTCTCTTTCACCCGTGCCCAGCCGGCCGCGCTCATTTGCGCGACGGCGCTTTCGGCAATTCTCGCGCCCTCACTCGCTCCCTCGCGTGCTCCACGGAACGAACGCCGCGGGCACCGCATGCCGGTGCAATCCGCGGCATTGAGTGAGGTAATGCGATGAAACGCATGCTTTTCAACGCGACGCAGCAAGAGGAACTGCGCGTCGCCATCGTCGATGGTCAGAAGCTGATCGACATCGACATCGAAGCCGCCGGGCGCGAACAGCGCAAGGGCAACATCTACAAGGGTGTCATCACCCGGATCGAGCCCTCGCTGGAAGCCTGCTTCGTCAACTACGGCGAAGAACGCCACGGTTTCCTGCCCTTCAAGGAAGTCGCACGCGCCTTTTTCAAGGAAGGCGTGGACGTGCGCAACGCGCGCATCCAGGACGCGTTGCATGAAGGCCAGGAACTGATCGTCCAGGTAGAAAAGGAAGAGCGCGGCAACAAGGGCGCGGCGCTGACCACCTTTATCTCGCTGGCCGGCCGTTACCTGGTGCTGATGCCCAACAACCCGCGCGGCGGCGGCGTATCGCGCCGCATCGAGGGCGAGGACCGCCAGGAACTGCGCGAGACCATGGGCCAGCTGGCCGTGCCCGAGGGCATGAGCATCATCGCCCGCACCGCGGGCATCGGCCGCTCGGCCGAAGAGCTCCAGTGGGACCTGAACTACCTGCTGCAGCTGTGGAAGGCCATCGACGGCGCCGCCGGCGACAACAAGGCCCCGCTGCTGATCTATCTCGAGTCCAGCCTGGTGATTCGCGCCATCCGCGATTATTTCCAGCCGGATATCGGCGAGATCCTGATCGACACCGACGAAATCTACGAGCAGGCCCGCGCCTTCATGAGCGTGGTCATGCCCGACAACATGAACCGCGTGAAGAAGTACCGGGACGACGTCCCCCTCTTCTCGCGCTTCCAGATCGAGCACCAGATCGAGTCGGCGTACTCGCGCATGGTGATGTTGCCCTCGGGCGGCGCCATCGTGATCGACCACACCGAAGCCCTGGTCTCGGTGGACGTGAACTCGGCCCGCGCCACCAAGGGCGCCGACATCGAGGAAACCGCGCTGCGCACCAACCTCGAAGCCGCCGACGAAATCGCCCGCCAGCTGCGCCTGCGCGACCTGGGCGGCCTGATCGTGATCGACTTCATCGACATGGAAGCCAGCAAGGCCCAGAAGGACGTGGAAACGCGCCTGAAGGATGCACTGCGCCATGACCGTGCCCGTGTGCAGATGGGCAAGATCAGCCGTTTCGGCCTGATGGAGCTGTCGCGCCAGCGCCTGCGCCCGTCGCTGTCGGAAGGCTCGCACATCACTTGCCCGCGCTGCAACGGCACCGGCCATATCCGGGATACCGAATCCTCCGCCCTGCAGGTCCTGCGCATCATCCAGGAAGAAGGGATGAAGGAAAACACCGCCGCCATCCACTGCCAGGTGCCGGTGGAAGTGGCCGCGTTCCTGCTCAACGAGAAGCGCCAGGACATCAACCTGATCGAGATGCGCTTCAAGGTCAACGTGCTGCTGATCCCCAACAAGCACCTGGAGACCCCGCACTACAAGCTGGAGCGCCTGCGTCACGACGACCCGCGCCTGGAAGACAGCATGGCCAGCTACAAGATGGCCGAGGCTGCCGCCAAGGAACTGGAAGCCGACACCAGCTACAGCAGCCGCAAGAAGGAAGATGCCAAGCCGCGCCAGGAAGCTGCCGTCAAGGGCATCACCCCGGAACAGCCGGCGCCCGTCTCCGTGCCGCGCGCAGAGCGCGCCCCGCGCCCGGAAGCCGCGGCGGCAGCCGCACGTCCGGTGCCGGCTACCCAGCCGGTGGTCGGCGGTGGTTTTATCGGCTGGCTGAAGAACCTGTTCGGCGCCAAGCCCGCAGCGCCCGCCGTCGAGCCGGCCAAGCCGGTTGACGCGGAGCAACGCAGCGCTGAGAACCGTCGCGAACGCGGCCAACGTGGCGAACGCGGTGAAGGCCGTGGCCAGCGCGGCGAACGCGGTGGCGAGCGTGGTGAGCGGGGAGGCGAACGTGGTGACCGCCAGGGCCGTGGCCAGCGCGGCGAGCGCGCACCCCAGGAACGTGGCGAGCGCACCGAACGCGCGGACCGCGGCGAACAGCGCGCGGAGCGTGGCGAGCGCGTCGAAGCGCGCGGCGAACGTGGCGAACAACGCGGCGAGCGCAACAGCCGGGCCCCGCGCCAGGCCGCACTGGAAGTCCAGCCGGCCCGCCAGCCCGAAGGCGCACCGGCCGAGCGTACGGAAGGCCGTGGCGAAGGCCGCCGCGACCGCAACCAGGAACGCCGCGAGCGCCAGCGCGACCGCCAGCGTGAACGAGGCGACGCGCCGCGCGAAGGCGAAGCCACCGAAGGCCTGGCTGCCGAAGCCGTAGCCGCGACCGCCGCAGCTGTCGTGGCAGCGCCGGCCGTAGCCGCAGCGGTTGCCTCGCACGATGACGCCGACAACGCACGCACCGACCTGCCGGAAGGCACGGAAGGCACCGAGAACGGTGAAGGCGAAGAACGCCGCCGCCGCAATCGCCGTGGCCGCAACCGCTATCGCCGCGAACGCGACGACGGCGCCCAGGCAACCGAAGGTGCGGAAAGCGCTGAAGGCGAGTACACGGCGGAAGTGCGCGAAAGCACCCAGGCCGCCGCCCCGGCTGTGGTCGCCCAAGCGCCTGCGATCGAAGCCACCGTGCCGGTTGCCGAAGCCGCGCCGAGCGCTCCGGCTTACCAGCCCGCCGAAGCTGCCGTAGTGACGCAACAGCCCGTGGCACTGCCGGCGGAGCCGGTGTTCGTGCAGGCCGCGCCGATCTCGGCGCCGGTCGCTGCGCCAGTCGCTGCGCCGATCATCGAAACGGTTGCCGAGCCGGTGGCTGAAACGGTGGTTGAGACGATCGCAGCAAGCCCGGCCGCCTACCAGCCGGCACCGGCTCCGGTTGTGGCTGAAGCAGTCGTGCAAGCCCCTGCTGTTGTTGTGGCGCCTGCCGTTGAAGTGCCGGTCGCTGCCCCGGTGGCAACGGTAGCCCGGGTAGCCCCGGTGGCGGTCGAAAGCCTGCAGCCGATGCTGGCCTCGGCTGGCCTCGAGTGGGTCAACACCGACACCAGCAAGCTGCGCGCTGCGCAGGAAGCGGCTGCCAGCATCCCGCCGGCACCGCGCGTCGTGCGGGAGCGCAAGCCCCTGCCGCCGCTGCCTGAAGGTCCGATGATCCTGGTCGAAACCGGTGGCGATACCGCTGGGACGCCGCAGAAGTAAGCGGCACCCTCGCGGGTAGCAAGAAAAGGGACGGCGATGCCGTCCCTTTTTCATGCCTGCGGGCTTTGTTTGCGGGCAATGTCCCGGGTGATGCCGGCGGTACCATGCCCGGCTCGGCTAGAATGACAAATAGATGGCACCCGAAAGATGGTGCCCGGAACGGGCGATGCTGCCCCATGCAATCGCGCCAGAACCGCCCGTCACCCGCACTGCCACGCCCCCAGGCCATGACCGAATCCGTCATTCCCATTTTCGACCTGCGCGATCATCGCTACCGCTCGATGACGCCAAGCATTCCGGCCGTGCTCACCGCACCGTCCGGGCTGGTTGCCGACACGCGCGGCCGGCCGCTCCATGATCTGCGTATCTCGGTCACGGATCGCTGCAATTTCCGCTGCGTCTACTGCATGCCCAAGGAAGTGTTCGACAAGGACTACACCTTCCTGCCCCATTCCGAGTTGCTGAGCTTCGAGGAAATCGAGCGCGCGGCTCGCCTCTTCGTTGCGCACGGCGTCGAGAAGATCCGCCTGACCGGCGGCGAGCCGCTGCTGCGCAAGAACATCGAGAAGCTGGTGGAAATGCTGGCGCGTATCGATACGGTGTCCGGCAAACCACTGGACCTCACCCTCACCACCAACGCCTCGCTGCTGGCCCGCAAGGCGCGCGCGCTACGCGATGCAGGCCTGACGCGGGTGAGCGTGAGCCTGGACGCCATCGACGACGCCACCTTCCGCCGCATGAACGATGTCGACTTCGCGGTGCGCGACGTGCTGGACGGCATCGAGACCGCCCAGGCGGCCGGCCTGGCGCCGATCAAGGTCAACATGGTGGTCAAGCGCGGCACCAACGATGGGGAAATCGTGCCGATGGCCGCACATTTCCGCGGCAGCGGCATCATCATGCGCTTTATCGAGTTCATGGACGTGGGCGCAAGCAACCACTGGCAGATGGACGAGGTGCTGCCCTCGGCCGAAGTAGTGCGCCGCATCCACGAGGCCTTCCCGTTGGAAGCCATCCCAGCCAACTACAGCGGCGAGACCGCCGAGCGCTGGCGCTACCGCGACGGCGCCGGCGAGATCGGCGTGATCTCCAGCGTGACCCACGCCTTCTGCGGCGACTGCAGCCGCATCCGCCTGTCAACCGAAGGCCGGCTCTACCTGTGCCTGTTCGCCACCGAAGGCTACGACCTGCGCGCGCTGTTGCGCGGCGAGCACAGCGACCTGGAAATCTCGAACGCCATTGCCGGGGTCTGGCAAGGGCGCACCGATCACTACTCCGAACAGCGCAGCGACCCCGCGGTGCGGCAGGCGCGTGCCGAGAACAAGATCGAGATGTCCTATATTGGCGGCTGATGACAGCCGCCCCGCCCATCACTCTATCCTCCCATCCCCCGATGATTTCTCGCGAAGACATTACCGGCCTGATCCTGGCCGGCGGCAGGGGCAGCCGCATGGGCGGCACCGACAAGGGCCTGCAGCCGTTTCGTGGCGCGCCCATGGCAATGCATACGCTGATGCGCCTGTCCGCGCAGACCGGCGGCATGCTGATCAACGCCAACCGCAACCTGGCCGCGTATGAGTCCTTCGGCGTGCCGGTGGTCACCGATTCGGTGCCGGACTTCGCCGGGCCCCTGGCTGGCATGCTGGCCGGGCTGGAACAGTGCCAGACGGGCTGGATGCTGAGCGCGCCCTGCGACTCGCCTTTCCTGCCATCCGACCTGGCCGCGCGCCTAGCGAGCGCGATCGACGCGCAAGGCGCCGAGATGGCCATTCCCGTCACCATCGACGCGGATGGCCGCCGGCAGGTCCAGCCGGTGTTTTGCCTGATGCCGGTCACGGCGCTCGACGGCCTGGTGGCTTTCCTCAACGGCGGCGGCCGCAAGATCGAAACCTGGGCCGCCTCGCACCGCCTGGCCGAAGTGCTGTTCGAAGACGCCGGCGCCTTCGCCAATATCAATACCCTGGATGAGTTGCGCACGCTCGAGGCGCGCTGACAACCCAAGCCAGGCCGCTGCCCCGGGAACGGTCCATGCCATCACTACAATCCGTCATTTCCTGCCTGTCCGACTACGATCCCGGTGCATTGCCGGTGGCGCAGGCCAACCAGATCATCGGCGAGGTGGTCGAGCCCGTGAGGGGCACCGAGCAGGTCGCCCTGCGCACCGCGCTCGACCGCGTGCTGGCCGAAGACGTCATCTCCATGCTGGACGTGCCTGCGCACGACAACTCCGCCATGGACGGCTATGCGTTCGCCAGCAGCGAGTTGGCCGCGGGCGGCAACGTGACCCTGGCTGTGGTCGGCAGCGCCTTCGCCGGCGCTGCCTGCGAGCAAGCGGTTGCGCGCGGGCAGGCAGCGCGCATCATGACGGGCGCCATCATGCCGGCCGGCTGCGACACCGTGATTCCACAGGAATTCGTCGACGTCGAGGGCGAGCTGATTCGCTTTGATGCCAAGGCGGTACGGGCCGGCGACAACCGCCGCCTGCGGGGCGAAGACCTCGCCATCGGCCAGCCGGCACTGGCCGCCGGGCGCATCCTGCAGCCGGCCGACCTCGGGCTGCTGGCGTCGCTGGGCGTGGCCGAAGTCAAGGTGCGGCGCCGCCTGCGCGTGGCGTTCTTCTCCACCGGGGACGAACTGCGCTCCATTGGCGAGCCGCTCGATGCGGGCTGCGTCTACGACTCAAACCGCTACACGCTGCACGGCATGCTGCGGCGGCTGAACGTGGACCTGATTGACATGGGCGTGGTGCACGATGATCCCGCCGCGCTCGAAGCGGCGTTGCGCAGCGCGTGCGAAAACGCCGACGCGGTCATCACCTCGGGCGGTGTCTCGGTGGGAGAAGCCGACTACACCAAGCAGATCATGGCCCAGCTTGGCGATGTGACCTTCTGGAAGATCGCCATGCGCCCCGGCCGGCCCATGGCCTTCGGGCGCATCGCTTCTCACGGCCGCGAAGCGCTGCTGTTCGGCCTGCCGGGCAACCCCGTGGCGGTGATGGTGACGTTCTATCATTTCGTGCGGGCCGCCCTGCACCGCCAGATGGGCGCCAAGGTGGCGCCCCTGCCTCTGATGCGCGTGCGCAGCGCCCAGGCGATCCGCAAGAAACCTGGCCGCACCGAGTACCAGCGCGGCATCCTGGCGCCTGCCCCGGAGGGCGGCTGGCAGGCTAGCATCACCGGGCAGCAGGGCTCGGGCGTGCTGCGCTCGATGAGCGAGGCCAATTGCTTCATCGTGCTCAGGCACGAACAGGGCATGGTCGCCGCCGGCGACGAGGTTGAAGTCATGCTGTTCGACGGGCTGATGTAAGCGCTGGCAGAAAGCCCGCCACGGTACGCCGGCTGCACCTTTGTGTCGTTTTTGCGCAGCAGTTTTGCCGGGGTTTAGCAAGCAGATCGGCGGTTTTCCGTACCCCGCGAGTGCCGGACTATGCGCCGCCTCCCCCATTGGATACACTTGCGCAACATTACTTTGCTTACTGCCCAAGCTGTCATGAATCAGGAGATTGCGTACCTCCACCCGGTCAAAACCGCCCGCGCGCTCGTGCTCGTGTACCTGTGCTTTTCGGTACCCATCGTCTCGCTGGGGCTGTTCGTGGCCTTTATCCGCTATGGCGACCTGCCCGGGATCACCGTCTTCACGGCACTGATTCTCAATGCGCTGATCGGTTTCGGCCTGCTGTGGCTGGCCTGCAAGGCCTACAACTGGGTGGCAGCGCGTTTTGGCGGCATCGAGGTGACAATCCGCGACTTGTCCTGAAACGGCCAGCCGCCGGAATGTAAAAAGCGCATCGAATCGATGCGCTTTTTTTTGCCCAGCGTTCTTTGCCCCTCAACCGCCTGCGGTCTCGTCATCCACCACAGCGGCCAGGCCAAGCAGTTCCTGCGCGTTCTCGCCCGGCAGCGCTTCCACGGTGCGCAGCTTGCGCTCCATCTGGCGCGTACGCACCTCGGCCTGCTCGATGTTGCGGGCAGCGCGTTCCAGCGTATCGCGGGTCTTGGCCAGCACATCGCCGAACTTGCCGAACTCGGTCTTGACCGCGCCCAGCACCTCCCAGACTTCGCTTGAGCGGCGCTCCAGCGCCAGGGTGCGAAACCCCATCTGCAAACTGTTAAGCAACGCGGCCAGCGTGGTCGGCCCGGCTACCGTGACGCGGAAATTGCGTTGCAGCAGGTCGGCCAGCCCCGGGCGCCGCAAGACTTCGGCATACAACCCCTCGGTGGGGAGAAAGAGGATGGCGAAGTCCGTCGTCGCCGGCGGCGACACATATTTCTCGGAGATCGTCTGAGCCTCGCGCTTGATCGCGGCTTCCAGTTCGCGCCCGGCCAGCGCCACGCCATCGACATCGCCGCGCTCCTGCGCGTCGAGCAGGCGCTCGTACTGTTCCTTCGGGAACTTGGCATCAATGGGCAGCCACACCTGCCCGCCGGCAGCGTCCTTGCCCGGCAGGCGAATCGCAAACTCCACGCGCGCACCGGTATTGCGCACCGTCTCCACGTTCTTGGCGTACTGCTCGGCGGTTAGCACCTGCTCTAGCAGCATCTCCAGCTGCACTTCGCCCCATGTCCCGCGCGACTTGACGTTGGTCAGCACCCGCTTGAGGTCGCCCACGCCCTGGGCCAGCGCCTGCATTTCGCCAAGGCCCCGGTGCACCTGCTCGAGCCGGTCCGAGACCAGCTTGAAGGACTCGCCCAGCCGCTGCTCCAGCGTGGCGTGCAGCTTCTCGTCGACGGTGCGGCGCATCTCCTCGAGCTTGGCCGCGTTGTTGACCTCGATCTCCTTGAGCCGTTGCTCAAGCGTGGCGCGCACTTCGCCCAGGCGGCGCTCGTTGCCCTCGGACATCTGCGCCAGTTGCTGCTGCAGCCCGTCGCCAAATCGGCGCAACGCGCTGCCTTGCTCGTCGCGCGCCTGCTGGCCTTGTTGCAGCAGGTTCTGCCGGACCTGCTCGAGCTGCTGGGCGTTGGACTCGGTCAGCTTGGCAAGCTGCTGCGCGAACATGTCGATCTGGTTGTTCTGCAGCGTGGCGATGCTGGTGAGCTGCGAGGACAGAGCCTGCTGGAAACGCATCATCTGCTGGCCGGCTTCGCCACGGCCAACGCGCGCGCTCTCAGTGACCTCGGTGCGCAGCTCACGCTCCAGGCGCTCATTGCCGCGCGCGCCTTCGGCGCGCAGATCGGCGAGCTGGCGCAGCAGCTCCGGGCCGGCGCCGTCCTGTGCAACGCGCGGCCGCAGCAGCAACACCACCAGCAGCAGTACGGCTGCCAGTGCAAGGACCAGGGTCAACAGGGAAATCAAAGTCATGAATAGGTTGGCAGGTATTGGCAGCGAGAGGATCAGCGGCGGCGCGCCATCACTTCGGGATTGATCACGGAAGGCGGTTGCCCTGCCTGCGGTCCTACGCCGAGCGCGGCGATCAGGTTGTCAGCGGCCAGATCTGCCATGGCGCGGCGGGTCTTCTCCGAGGCACTGGCGATATGCGGGGTCAGCACCACGTTGGGCACCGTCAGCAGGTCGGGATGGACCTGTGGCTCTGCCTCGAATACGTCGAGCCCGGCAGCAAAGATGCGCCGTTCGCGCAGCGCCCGGGCCAGCGCAGCGTCGTCGACCACACCGCCGCGCGCCAGGTTGACCAGCGTGGCCGACGGCTTCATCTGCGCCAGCTCGGCGGCGCCGATACTGTGATGGCTCTGCGCGCTATACGGCAGCACCAGCAGCACATGATCGGACTGTGCCAGCAGCTCGGCCTTGCTGACATAGCGCGCGTTTAGCGCGCGCTCGGTGTCCTCGGGCAAACGGCTGCGGTTGTGATAGAGCACCGACATGCCAAACCCCGCAGCGCGGCGTGCCAGGGCCTGGCCGATGCGGCCCATGCCAAGGATGCCAAGCGTGCTGCGGTACAGGTCCATGCCGAGGAACATGTCGTAGCTCCACCGCTCCCACTTGCCAGCGCGCAGCCAATGCTCGGACTCGGTCACACGGCGCGCGGTCGCCATCAGCAAGGCCCAGCCGAAATCGGCCGTGGTCTCGGTCAGCACATCGGGCGTATTGGTGGCCACGATCCCGGCGGCGGTCAACGCCGGCACATCGAGGTTGTTGTACCCCACCGCCATGTTGCAGACCGCGCGCAAGGCCGGCAACCCGGCCACCAGGCCGGCATCGATGCGGTCCGCGGCATTGGCCAGGACACCGGCCTTGCCGGCGAGGCGCGCCTTGAGCGCGGCGCCATCCAGCGCCACGTCCGGCTGGTTGTCGTCGACGTCGAAGTACTGCGCGAGCCGTTCGATCACTTCGGGAAAGACGGCGCGGGTCACGAGAACGGAAGGCTTGGTCATGCTCACACTCACACGCGGAAGAAGATAAAGGTCATCACCAGGAACAGCGGCACCAGCACGCAGATCGACCACAGCATGTAGCCGAAGAAGCTGGGCATGCGCACGCCGCGGCTTTCGGCAATTGCCTTGACCATCAGGTTGGGCGCGTTGCCGATATAGGTATTGGCGCCCATGAACACGGCGCCGGCCGAGATGGCCGCGAGCGTTGAGGCATCGCGCGTCATCAGCGTGGCGGGATCGCCGCCCGCGGTGTTGAAGAACACCAGGTAGGTCGGCGCATTGTCCAGGAAAGACGAAAGAATGCCCGTGGCCCAGAAGTACATGCTGTCGATGGGCTGGCCGCCGCTATCGCTGACCATGCGGATCACGCTGGCGAAGGCGCCGTCGGTACCGGCCTTGAGCATGGCGATCACGGGAATGATGGTGAGGAATATGCCGGCGAACAGCTTGCCGACTTCCAGGATCGGTTCCCAGTTGAACTCGTTGCCCGTGCGCGCCGTGCTCGGCGTGATTGCCAGGGACACGAGCGCCACCACCACCAGCAACACATCGCGCACCGCCGCCGGCAGGCCGACCATGGTGCCCATCACGTTGAACTCGATACCGGGCTTCCACAGCCCGCTCATCAGCACCAGGCCCACCACCGCCAGCAGCAGCACGAAATTACGCTTGCCTTCAATGCGGATGCCCGCGGAATCGGGCGTGGGGTCCGCTGCCTGCGGCAACTCTTCTTCCTTGTTCAGGTAGTAGTAGCGATCGACGAAATAGAAAATCACCAGCAGCGCGATGCAGATGAACAGCGTCTCGGGCAGGATGTTGCGCAGGGTCCAGAAAAAATCCACGCCTTTCAGGAAACCCAGGAACAGCGGCGGATCGCCCAGCGGCGTCAGCGCGCCACCCGCATTGGCCGCCAGGAAAATAAAGAACACCACCACGTGCGCCACATGCCTGCGGTTGTCGTTGGCGCGCAGCAGCGGCCGGATCAGCAGCATGGCGGCGCCGGTGGTGCCCATCAGGCTGGCCAGCACCGTGCCGAGTGCAAGCAGGCCGGTATTCAGGCGCGGCGTGCCATGCAGGTTGCCACGCACGCAGATGCCGCCGGCCACGATATAGAGTGCGGCGATCAGCGCGATAAAGGGGATGTACTCCGACAGCAGCGCGTGCACGGCATTGGCGGCGGCGGCATGCATGCCGAAGGCCTGCGCGAACGGTACCAGGAATAGCACTGCCCAGGCTGCGATGATCTTGCCGTAGTGGTGATGCCAGAAGCGCGGCGCGATCAACGGGAACAGCGCGATCGACAGCAAGGTGCCGGCGAAGGGCAACGCCCACATTGGCGACAGCGTGGCGCCATCGAGATCGGCGGCATGAGCCAGGCTCGGCGCCAGCGTGAACAGCAGGGTGAACAACAGCGGGGCCAGCGGGGACAGCAGTGCGGGGGCACGTCGCATCGGGCGGGATCTCCTTGTATCGGATTGCGTCACCCGGGCCTGATGGCGGCCGCGAGCGGAGAAAGCGCACGAGCCCGAATGGCCCGGCAAGCGGGCCGCAGGCGCGCGGCGAGACCCTCAAGTGTAAAGCAATCGCCGCGCGGCGCCGCCGATTCCGGACGCCCTGGACTACCGCGCTCAGTCCTGCTCGACGAGGATCACGTGCACGCGGTAAGGGCCGTGCGCGCCGAGCACGATGGTCTGCTCGATGTCGCCGGTGCGCGAGGGCCCGCTGATGGTATTGGTAGCACGGGGCAGCTCCCCGCGCTCGCTGCGCACCAGCGCGAAGGCGTCCTCCAGGCCATCGACGATGCGCGAGACCGGCACCACCGCGATATGCGTCTCCGGCAGCAGCGCCGCCGAAGCGAAGGTCTGCGGGCCGGACAGCAGCATCAGCGAGCCGGTCTCGGCGATCGCGCAAAAGCAGCCCGTGATGCCGACCATGTCGCCATGGTCGTGATCGGCCTGCGCGTCGCGGATGGGCGGGCGGCACTCCACGATCATGCCCTGCCCTTGCCAGTCCAGTGCCGCCAGGGTATCCCAGGCCACGGCGCGGCGCGCCAGGCCAAGGCTGTCCAGGTAGCGCGCGGCCGCGGCTGGCACATCGGCCATCGTGGCCACCCGCTCCACCGTGGAGGCCATTTTCTGCGCCTGTTCGTGGAAGGCCTGGATCCGGTCCACCGGCGCTGGCGGACGGGGCCCGGCGGGATGGCGCGCGAGATAGTCGGCCACCGCCGCGCGCTCGCCGTTGCTCACCCCGGGCGCGCGGCCCTGGGCGGCGCGGATGCGGGCAAAGATGCGATCGCGGGCGGAGGTGGTATCCATGAGTCGGTTTCCGGAGGTTGGAGGCTTCGTGACTTAGTGGCTTAGGGATCTGTGGGCTGCAGCAACGGCGCGCCTGCATCGAACTCGAGCGCTACGCCGGCGCCTTGATGCCGAACACCTGCCGCAGGTACGCCAGGTAGGCGGGATCGTCGCACATGGTCTTCTCGGGCGTGTCCGACAGCTTGGCCACTGGCTGGCCATTGCAGCGGGTCATCTTGATGACAATCTGCAGCGGCGTGTAGCCCAGATCGTTGGTCAGGTTGGTGCCCACGCCAAAGGCAAGCCGGCAGCGCCCGCCAAAGCGCTCGTACAGCTCGATCACGCGCGGGATGTCGAGGCTGTCGCTGAAGATCAGCGTCTTGCCCAACGGGTCGACGCGGCTGGCGGCGTAGTGCGCCAGCATGCGTTCGCCCCAGGCGATGGGGTCGCCGGAATCGTGCCGCACGCCGTCGAACAGCTTGCAGAAGTACAGGTCGAAATCGCGCAGGAAGGCGTCGAAGCCATAGGTGTCGGACAAGGCAATGCCGAGATCGCCTCGGTATTCCTTGGCCCAGACTTCCAGCGCGAACACCTGCGAGTCGCGCAGCCGCGGCCCCAGGGCCTGGCAGGCCTGCAGGTATTCATGCGCCATGGTGCCGAGCGGAACCAGGTTATGCGTGCGCGCGAAATGCACATTGCTGGTGCCGGCCAGTTGCGGGCCGAGTACCCGGCGCATGGTCCGCAACACCTCCTCCTGCCAGTCGCGCGAAAAGCGGCGACGCGAGCCGTAGTCGGCGATCACGCAGTCCGCGTGGGCAGGCATCTTCAGCAAGGCCAGTTTGTCTTCCAGGCGCTTGCGCCCCTCGCTCCAGTCAGGTTGCGGCTGGGTGCGGCGGAAATAGACCTCGTTGACGATGGCCAGCAACGGCACCTCGAACAGGATGGTATGCAGCCACGGCCCGCGGATGGTGATCTCGATCTCGCCGCTGCCGGGAGCGGCAGGCGCGATCGTCACGTATTTCTCGTTGAGGTGGAACAGGCCGAGGAAGTCGACGAAATCGCTCTTGATAAAACGTAGCTCGCGCAGGTATTGCAGCTCGTCCGGCGTAAAGCGGACCTGGCAGAGCTGCGCCACTTCTTCGCGGATCTCGTCCACGTAGGGCGTCAGGTCGACCCCCGCGTTACGGCATTTGAAGCGGTATTCGACCTGTGCCGCCGGGAAGTGATGCAGCACCACCTGCATCATGGTGAACTTGTACAGGTCGGTGTCGAGCAATGAGGTAATGATCATGTCGGGCCAAACGGCAGTGCCGGGTCAGAGCGCCATGCTACCCGAAAGCGCGGCGCTCAAGCTATGGAGCCGCATCGGCCACGCCGGCCTCATGCGCCATCGAGGAAAGGATCAGGCTGGCGGCCCCGCGCGCTGCCGCGCAGGCACCACAGGACCTGCCCGCGATAGCCAGGGCAGCCAACCAGCGTGGCCTGCGCCCGGGGCACTTCGGCGGGCAGCGGTTCGGCGAAGGTTGCCGAACGGGCCGTGATGCGCTCCTGGTAGACCCGCCGCGTGCCGCGACGGAACACCAGCACCTGCACCGGCGCGCCGCGTTCGGGCTGCAGGCTGGCGTCGCATGGCAGGAAGCCGGCCTGGCCGCAGTTGGCCATGCCCTCCCCCGCCGCCTCGACCACCACGCCGAAATCATCCCAGTCGAAGAGTGCCAGCGCACTCAGCGATACCGGCCTGTCGCTCATCATGCGCCAGGCCATCAGGCGGGCCACCACGCTGTCCGGCGGTCCGGCCTTGGCCAGGGTCTGCGCATGCGCGGCAGGCATGGCCAGCGCCGCCAGGCATAGCAACGCGCTCACCGCCTGGCTGAAACGGCAGTTGCGCGGCGACTCCCGGACTGGTCTTGGCATGGAGCACTCCTCACTCGGTTAGGCACGCGGCAATACCGCGCAGGCAAGCTCAGGCAGCATACAACGGCAACGCCGCACCGGCCAGAAAAGCACATCGGCAGGCGTGACGCCAACTGTCTTGGATCAAATGCACATAAAGAAATAAGAAAACTATCTGATCTGGCTATATAGAGCGACTACCCTAGCGTTATGGCTCAGCTACAATATCGGTCTTTGATAGGCCACGGCCTTCGCTCGCGCCGCGTATGGTGAACCCGGTGAACTCTGGGTTGGGTCCGCACCGGCGTGATGAGCAAGGCACAACAGGCCAAATCCATTCCCATCGAAGCCGATCCCGTTTTTCTGGAACCGAAATGACTCACGTTGTCACCGAATCCTGCATCCGTTGCCGCTATACCGACTGCGTTGACGTGTGTCCGGTCGATTGTTTCCGCGAAGGCCCCAACTTCCTCGCCATCGACCCGGATGAGTGTATCGATTGCGCGGTGTGCGTGGCGGAATGCCCGGTCAACGCGATCTACGCCGAGGAAGACGTGCCGGGCGACCAGCAACAGTTCATCGACCTGAACGCCGAGCTGGCACGCAACTGGCCCTCCATCACTAAGACCAAGGCCCCGCTGGCCGAAGCCGAGGAATGGAAGGACACGGCCGAGAAGCTGCAGTACCTGCAACGCTGATACCTGCAACGCCAAAAGACAGGTCAGAAAGCCGTCCCCACCCACGCGCTTTCCCGTAATGCCGGGCACGCCTGTGCCCACAACGTATCAGGACGAATATGGACTTGAGCATCCCTAACCCCGTTGCCGACGCCACCAACCACGTTGCCGCCGGCAACGCTGGCGGCGGTCACCCGCTGGAAATCGACGCGCTGATCGTCGGTGCCGGTCCGGTCGGACTCTTCCAGGTCTTCGAACTGGGCCTGCTCGAAATCAAGGCGCACGTGATCGACTCCCTCAAGGTGGTTGGCGGCCAGTGCGTGGAGCTCTATCCGGACAAGCCCATCTACGACATCCCAGCCGTGCCCATCTGCACCGGCCAGGAACTGACGGACAACCTGCTCAAGCAGATCGAGCCGTTCGAGCCGACCTTCCACCTGGGCCAGGAAGTGGCCGTGGTGGAGCGCCGCGAAGATGGCCGCTTCTTCGTCGAAACCTCGCTCGGCACCCGCTTCATCACCAAGACCATCTTCATCGCCGCCGGCGTGGGTTCATTCCAGCCACGCACGGTCAAGGTGGACGGCATCGACAAGTTCGACGGCAAGCAGCTGTTCTACCGCGTCAAGGATCCGAGCCGCTTCCACGGCCGCAACCTGGTCGTGGTCGGTGGTGGCGACTCCGCGCTCGACTGGACGCTGGACCTGGTCGGCAAGGCCGAATCGGTGGTGATGATCCATCGCCGCGACGGCTTCCGCGCCGCGCCGGCATCGGTCGCCAAGATGAAGGACTTGTGCGAGCAGATGGAGATGCAGTTCCTGGTGGGCCAAATCAGCGGCTATGAGGAAAAGGACGGCCTGCTCACGGAGATCAAGGTGACGGGCGCCGACGGCGTGACCCGCCGCCTGCCGCTCGACGACCTGCTGGTGTTCTTCGGCCTGTCGCCCAAGCTGGGCCCGATCGCCGAATGGGGCCTGGACCTGGAGCGCAAGCAGATCAAGGTGGACACGGAGAAGTTCGAGACCAACATCCCGGGCATCTTCGCGGTGGGTGACATCAACACCTACCCCGGCAAGAAGAAGCTGATCCTCTCGGGCTTCCATGAAGCCGCGCTGGCTGCCTTCGGCGCCGCGCCCTACATCTTCCCCGAGAAGAAGATCCACATGCAGTACACGACCACCTCGCCAAAGCTGCACAAGATCCTCGGTGTCGATTCGCCGGTGTTCGACTGAACCTGGCGCGCCTGACTCAGCGCGTGGAAAAAAAATCGCCCTTCGGGGCGGTTTTTTTATGGCAAAGACCTGAAAGACCTTCTATAATGCGGCCCTGCCTCGGAACATCGGGGCGGAACCAGAAGTTCCGCAGTACCGGCAGTAAGAAATTACAGCGCAGGTGTTGACGGATAAACGAGAAACTGGTTACAATCCTTTTCTCAGCTGTTCCCTGATAGCTCAGTTGGTAGAGCGACGGACTGTTAATCCGCAGGTCGCTGGTTCGAGCCCAGCTCGGGGAGCCAAAGAATGTGAAGGGCCCGCAAGAAATTGCGGGCCTTTTCCATTTGTACGTCTACCTTCTTCGATGCATCGTGCTTCGGCATCGTAACGCCGCGCCCGGCCGCGGAACCGCTGCGGGTCCAAGCCCCGCAGCCACATCCCGCCCGCCCAGCCCCCCCCCTACTCGATCGCAATGCCGTTCTGCTTGACCAGCCGCGCCCAGCGCGTCAGCTCGGTTTGCAGGAATTGCCCGAAGGCCTGTGGACCGCTGCCGACCGGCACCACACCAAGATCCAGCAACCGGGCATGAACCTTGGGATCGCTGACCGCGGCCTGCACGGCCGCCGCCAGCCGCTCCACCACCTGCGGCGGCGTGCCCTTGGGCACGAAGAAACCATTCCACTCCAGCACGTCGAAACCCGCCAGCCCGCTTTCCACCAACGTCGGCACGTCGGGCAACGCCGGCATGCGCTTGGCGGAAGTCACGGCCAGCGCCCGCAGCTTGCCGGCCTTCACATAGGGCAAGCCCGACGCCGCGTTGGCGAAGTAGGCATCGACCTGTCCGCCCATCACGTCGGTCAGCGCCGGCGCGCCGCCTTTGTACGGCACATGCAGCAGGTCGACCTTGGCCTGGCTCTTGAGCAGTTCCCCAACCATGTGTGCGGGGCTGCCGGGACCGTACGACGCGTAGGTTGTCTTGCCGGGATGCTGACGTGCGTAGCCGAGGAACTCGCCAACCGTCTTGTAGGGGGCGTTGGGTGGCACCACCAGGATATTGGGCGCCGTGACCGCCAGCGAGACCGGCAGGAAATCCTTGGCCGCATCGAACGGCAGCTTGCGCAGCGCCGGATTGACAACGAAAGTGGACGCGTCGTACAGCACCACATAGCCATCGGCCGGCGCCTGCGCGACCGCCGCGGCGCCGATGGTGCCGCTGGCGCCCGGCTTGTTGTCGATCACCACCTGCTGCTTGAGCAGCACGCTCATCTGAGCGGTGATGACGCGCGCCGCGCTGTCCGCGCCACCGCCCGCCGAATAAGGCACCACGACGCGAATCGGCTTGGAGGGATAGCTATCCACCGCCTGTGCCGCGACCAACGCCGGCAGGCCAAGGAGCGCGGTGGCGAGCCATGCGGCAAGCTGCCTGCGCCTGCCGGCATGCACGGCCGGGGACGATGAGGCAAAAACCGACGGGAAGGCAGACGAAAAAGATGGCCAGAAAGAACGCACAAGCGCTGACACGCCAGCCGGCAAACCCTGCTGCATAGATTATCTCCAAATTATTTTCGTGGCGCGGCAGGACGCCGCGCCGATGCGTGGACACTAGGCTGGCGCCTGCCTTGAAGGTTGCCCGAACAGGCCGCACTCGAGATCGCTCTCGAACTCCTCGATCCAGCCGGCCCCTTCGCTCGCATCATAGGCGCTCTGCGCGTCCATTGCGGGGCGCCGCACACTGACCTGGCGTTGCGCCGGGTCGCCGTCATCGGGCTGGAAGCCTTCGTCGGAGATCTCGAAGTCCCCCGGCACAAAGCCGAGCCGCGTGCACAGGGCCACGACTTCTCGTTGTTCGTCCTCGGGGAATTGGGAAAACGGATGCTTGGCCATTGCACTCTCCCGTCAAGTCGAAGCGGCGCCGCGTGGCGCGCGGCGCCATTTCCCTGCCCTGCCATTCCATGCGCGCTAGCGCGTGTGCCGGCTGTTGATGACTGCCTCGGCCACGCTCGCCGGGGCTTCCGTGTAGTGCTTGAACTCCATGGTGTAGGTGGCGCGGCCCTGGGTCAGGGACCGCAGCGAGGTCGAGTAGCCGAACATGGTGGCCAACGGCACTTCTGCGCGCACCGACTTGCCGCCTCCGCCCGCGATGTCCTCCATGCCGTGCACGATGCCCCGGCGCGATGACAGGTCGCCCATCACGTTGCCAGTGAATTCCTCGGGCGTTTCGACCTCCACTGCCATCATCGGCTCGAGCAGGATCGGCTTGGCGCGGCGCATGCCCTCCTTGAACGCCATCGAGCCGGCCATGCGGAAGGCATTCTCGTTGGAGTCGACATCGTGATAGGAGCCGAACACCAGCGTGGCCTTGACGTCCACCACCGGGTAGCCGGCCAGCACGCCCGACGCCAGCGTTTCGCGGATGCCCTTGTCCACGGCGGGAATGAACTCGCGCGGCACCACGCCGCCCTTGATGGCATCGACGAACTCATAGCCCTTGCCCGGCGCCTGCGGCGCCAGATCGAGCACCACGTGGCCGTACTGGCCGCGCCCACCGGACTGCTTGACGAACTTGCCTTCGATGTCCTTCACCCCCTGCTTGATGGTCTCGCGGTAAGCCACCTGCGGCTTGCCGACCGAGGCCTCCACGCCAAACTCGCGGCGCATGCGATCGACCAGGATTTCCAGGTGAAGCTCGCCCATGCCAGAGATAATGGTCTGGCCCGACTCCTCGTCGGTATGCACGCGGAACGAAGGGTCTTCCTGCGCCAGGCGATTCAGCGCCAGGCCCATCTTCTCCTGGTCGGCCTTGGTCTTGGGCTCGACCGCCTGCGAGATCACCGGGTCCGGGAAGCTCATGCGTTCGAGGATGATCACATGATCGGGATCGCATAGCGTGTCACCGGTGGTGGCCTCTTTCAGCCCTACCGCCGCGGCAATGTCGCCAGCGCGCACTTCCTTGATTTCGCTGCGCACATTGGCGTGCATCTGCAGGATCCGCCCCAGCCGCTCCTTCTTTTCCTTGACCGGGTTGTAGACCGTGTCGCCGGAGTTCACCACGCCCGAGTAGACGCGGAAGAAGATCAACTGCCCGACGAAGGGATCGGTCATGATCTTGAAGGCCAGCGCGGAGAACGGCTCGTCGTCATTGGGATGGCGCTCAGCCTCCTTGTCGTCCTCGGTATGGCCGAGAATCGCGGGCACGTCCGCCGGCGACGGCAGGTAGTCGATCACCGCATCGAGCAGCGTCTGCACGCCCTTGTTCTTGAACGCGCTGCCGCACAGCATCGGTACGATCTCGTTGGCAACGGTGCGCTTGCGCAGCGCGGCCCTGATCTCGTCCTCCGTCAGCAGCTCGCCGCCGAGGTACTTGTGCAGCAGCTCATCGCTGGCTTCCGCCGCGGCCTCGACCATCTTCTCGCGCCATTCCTTGGCCAGTTCCAGCAGTTCGGGCGGCACCTCGCGATATTCGAAGTGCAGCCCCTGGCTGGTGTCGTCCCAGACGGTCGCCTTCATCTTGACCAGGTCGATCACCCCCTGGAAGCCTTCCTCGGCGCCGATCGGTATCTGGACCGGCACCGGCGTGCCCTTGAGCCGCTCGGCAATCTGCGAGCGCACCCGGAAGAAGTCCGCGCCGACGCGGTCCATCTTGTTGACAAAGGCGATGCGCGGCACCTTGTATTTGTTGGCCTGGCGCCAGACCGTTTCCGACTGCGGCTGCACGCCGCCCACCGCGTCATAGACCATGCAGGCACCATCGAGCACGCGCATCGAGCGCTCCACCTCGATCGTGAAATCCACGTGCCCGGGGGTGTCGATGATATTGATGCGATGTTCAGGATAATTGCCGGCCATCCCCTTCCAGAACGCCGTGGTGGCGGCCGAGGTGATGGTGATGCCGCGCTCCTGCTCCTGCTCCATCCAATCCATGGTGGCTGCGCCGTCGTGGACTTCGCCGATCTTGTGGTTGACCCCGGTGTAGAAGAGGATGCGTTCGGTGGTGGTGGTCTTGCCAGCGTCGATGTGCGCGCTGATACCGATGTTCCGATAGCGCTCGATGGGGGTTTTGCGGCTCACGGTGATCTCCTGGTAGGCATCACTCAAAAGAGTAACACTTCTACAGGCGCCGCATCGTAAGGTACGCCACGCGCGGCTCGCCGGGCCGGCACGGCCAGTGCCGGCCTACCTCGCCCTAGCTCATGCGCCGGCGGCAAGTACCGCCAGCATCACGTTCGCGCCAGTGCCAGGCCGGCAAGCGTGCCGCGGCCAGGGGCCCCTTCATTGCGCGATCTGCCTCTCGCTGAAACCAGGGTCGGCGTTAATCTGCGCGTCGGTAAATGGCAAGGCAATCCAGCGCTTGCCGGAAAAACGCTCGGTCTGGTCGGCTGCATGCGGCGACGCCGGGTCCGACGACTGCGAATAGGCAAGGAACGCTTCGGCATGCGGCCCCGCAACGCTGAACGACACCACTTGCAGGTAACTGGTGCCATGCACGACCTCGCGCTTGCCATCGGGCAGATCCCGGGTTTCCATCATGTTGTAGACACCCAGCGCATCGGCGCCACCATGGATCGGAACCCTGCGCGTGCCGCGCTGTGCGCCCTGCACCTCGCCCCAGGTGATATCGGGCCGCATGCCAGTGCTATCCACCGCATGCACCGCGTCGGCCAGCGCCCGCCGCAGCTGCCCCGCGACGGCGGCATCGCCCAGCTTCAGGCCGCGCGGCGTGCGGGCCGGGTCGCGCGCATCGAATGGCACGGCCCAGACCGAGGGCTGCGTGCTGATGGCTGCGAAGAATTTCTCGAAGTAGAGATAGCCGATGTTGCTGCCCAGCTCGGCCTTCCGGTCCCATTGCGCCAGGCGTTCGCAAGCGGCGCCCAGCCTGACCGGCACGCCATCGCGCGTCTGCGCTACCGGCGTGGTGCGGCACAGCGCGAGCACGTCGTCCATCACCTGCTCCGCGAAGTACACACGATTGCTGAGGGTCATGTCCTTGAGCTGCGCCTGCGTCATGCGGCGCCCCGGCAGGCCATCGCTGCCAGCGAGCCGGGCTTCCAGCTGCGCGATGCCAATGCGCGTACGCCCGCCTTGCGGATAGCCGGACTGGCTCACCAGTGGCGAGTACCCGGTGATCGGCGCGGCCGGCTGGGTCAGCCAGGCGCTGTCGTTCGCGTTCTGCACGTAGTCGTGGCGCTCGATGGCCGGCAGATGCGCGGCGTCAACGATGCCGCGTTGCGGGGTGTCTGGATAATCGCCCCAATGGCACAACTGCGTGCCGCGCAGCACAAACCTGCCTGCCGCCGTGCCTCGCCCGCATTGGGCAAGCTGAGCCTCGCTGACATTCGGCACCGGCGTTGCCGCCATGAACAATGCCGTGCCGCCGCTGTCCACCGCGATGGTGTTGTTCCACGGATTGCCCAGGACACGCTCGACCGACTCCCTGAGCTGTCGCAGCGAACGCGCACTGTTCATCGCATGCCACTGGGCCAGCATCCGGTGATTCTCGGTATTGGCATCGCGCAAGGCGTAGGCCTTGGCCGTGGTCCAGCCGTAACCTGGCACGATGTCCGGCAGCGCCAGCACCATGCCGAAATCGCTTAAGTAGAACGTGTGCGACTCTTGCGCGATGGTGCCGTCGGCGCGGCGCACGTCGATCGTCACCAGCTGGCGCCGCATCGGCCGGTAGGCGCCGCCCACGCGGTAGCGCGTGGGATCGGCCGGATCGAGCTCCAGCTCGAACAAGGTTTCATGCGCGGAGGACGTCGTGGTGTGGGTCCAGGCAAACTCGCGCGTGAAGCCGATGCCAACCAGCGGGATGCCCGGCAGCGTGGCGCCCATCACATCCATGCGGCCCGGCAGCGTGAGATGCAGCTGCACCATGCGCGTAATGCCTTGCCAGGGAAAGTGGGGATTGCCCAGCAGCATGCCCTGGCCATTCTCGGTAGCATCGCGGCCCAGGGCCACGCCGTTGCTGCCGGTCCGATAGGCGCTCGCGCGCCCTGCCACCGCCGCTTGCGCGAGCGCCACCCGCGCACGGCGCGCCGGCTCGGGCGCTGCATCGGCGCGCGGCGGCTCGGCAGCCACCAACCATGGGGCGAAAGCCACCGCGCCGTCCAGCGAGGTGTAGAAGCGCATCAGGCGCAACAGGTCGCGCTCGGTGATATCCCGCACCCACGGCGCGTTGCGGCAGGCCTGAGGCAACGCCAGCCGGCCGGCTTCCTTCAGGAAGCGGTTGTAGCCCGCCGCATAGCCCATGAGCAGTTGGCGCACTTCGGGCGGCTGCGCGCGCCACGCGTCGTCAAGCGTGCTGGCCTGGTTGAGCTGCGCGTAGAAAAAATCGGAGCCGCGGTTGTCGAAGAGCCGGTCCGGGTCAGCCATTGCGCTGCCGCCCAGGTAGCGCGCGCGCTCGCCCGCCACTGTCAGGAACTGGTCGGCCAGCACGCACACGCTATCCTCCGCCTGCGCATAGCCCACGCCGAAGCCCAGGCCCGCTTCATCGTTGGCCATCACATGCGGCACACCGTAGCTCGTGCGGCGAATCTGCGCGCGGTAGCGCTCGCCCTGTGCCTGCCCGCCCTCGTCCCCGCTGCCGCAGGCGGCCAGCACGGCACTGAGCCCGCCGGCCAGCACCATGCCACGGCCAATGACAACGCAAGCGGCCACGGCGCAACGCATGCCCGTCATGACTTGAAATCCCAACTCATCTGCTCGAGGATGCCAACGCCGCGCGACGTGCGCATGCATTCGCTGACATAGTCCGTGATCGACAAGGGCTCGAAATCGATCTCCTGCCGGATGCGCCCGTTGTCGAAGACATAGCCAAGCTCGGCAAAACCCGAGTACAGCCGCAGTGCGCGCTCGATCAGGCGCCGGTTGCTGTTGCGCTCCTTGCGCGCCACGTCGCTCGCCAGCGCGGGGAGTTCGCTGGCCGGGCACCTGCGATAAGCGGGCTCGCCATCGCTCGAGACCGCCTCGTCCATGGCGGCGATCACCTGCGCGATAGTGGGCGCGCGCGCGCCGGCCGAGAGATGGTAGGCATCGAAAGCTAGTTCGGGCTTGACCGCGAGACGCAGCAGCGCCCGCGCGCAGTCGTCCACCGCGATCACGTCGATGCGGGTAAGCGGGCCCGCGGTATAGCGGCGCGACTGATGGATGATCCGGAAGAGCCAGAAGATGCTGGCCGAGGGCTGCGTGCCCAGCACGGTATGCCCCACCACGATGGAGGGACGCGCCACCACCAGCGGCAGGTCGGGCAAGCTGTGGCGCAGCAGCACCTCCACTTCCTGCTTGCTGCGCGTGTAAGGCACCAGGTGGCTGAGATCGCTGGTGCCGCCATGGCCAGCATCCCGCTCGGCAATCCTCGGCCCGCGCTGCGTGCCGCAAGCCATCGCGGTGCCGACATGAATGAAGCGCTGCAAGGCTGCGCTGCCCGCGAAGCGCGAGGCAAAGCGCAACGTATCTTGCACGTTGATGCGCGTGACCTGCGCATCGGCGGAGAACGAGGCCATCGCGGCGCAGTTGATGACATGGGTGACGCCAGCTAGGCGCGCCTGCGCGGCAGGCTCAAAATCGCTGTCCAGCGCGCCAAGCAATACGTTGTCTTCGGTGAGCCAGTCCACCCGGCTGCGCAACAGGCCGCACTGGATGGCGTTCTCGCGCAGGCGAGCCAGTGCACCCGCGGCATCCACGCCGCGCACCAGGCAGAGCAAGCGCCGGGCCAGGCCGGCGTTGATGGCGGCCACCATCACATTGCCGCCGATAAAGCCGGTGGCGCCGGTCAGCAGCAGGGAGTCGACGCCGGGCAGGCGTGTCTCGCAGGCACGCGCACGGGCGGCGAGATCCTGCGCGGGCAGGCTGGCGTGCCAATCCCACATCATGGCGTTCTCCTCAGAACGTATAGTTGATCGAGCTCATGCCGAAGTACGACTGCTTGCTCTGCACGATCGGGCTTTTCGCGGCGTCCCCCAGCAGGCGTGTCGCCGCCACCAGGGTGCGCACCGACCATTCCTTGGACAGGGTGTAGTTCCATGCGAGCGACAGCGTCGCGGCGTCGAAGCCGGCCTTGGGGGCATATGCACTGAAGGCACTGTTGGCGGCCTGCGCATCGGTCACGCCGAACAGGGTCTGCATGTAGCGGCCCGAGCCGTAGTGCACGCTCGGACCGAGCGTCACGATATGCGCGCCCGACTGGATCACCGGCATGACCAGATCGATGTGCCCGCTCAGCCCGCGTTCGCGATGCGTCAGCGGCGCGTCCAGCGTCACGCTCAATGTGGTGTCGCCGTACACGCGCGCGCCGAGCTGGAACGCACCCATCAGCGAGCCGCGGATATCGCCCATGCCCTTCAGGTGATCGGAGCCAGGCAGGTCCACGCGGTTCTTGTCGGTACGGCCCAGCGCGTAGCCGAGCGAGGCGGTGGCAAACATGCCGTTGCCGAACTTGTAGGTATAGCCAGCGCCTTGCAGCATATCGATGAAGGCGCCGTTGCCGAAGTCGGCGCGCAGTATTGGTGCGCCGACAGCCCGGTAGTCGCGGCTTCCCGCATAGCGCGGTGCGGCGCCGGCGGCCAGGCCAACGGAATAGGTTCTTTCCGCATGCGCTGCCGGGCACAGGCTCGCCAGCGCGGCCACGAGAAGCACGCCTTTGCACGCTGCCGGCAACCTTGCCACGCCCCCCTGATTTCTTGTTTGCTCTTGCACGGATGCTCCGCCTTGATGTCGAAGCACGCAGATTAGGGATGGCGCGCCGGGCTGTCTGTCCTGAAATCGCGCGAAATCTTGTTCAATTGTGCAAATTTGTCTTGAAGCGTCTCCGGCACCCAAACCAAGTCGTTCGCCGGATAGAATCGGCACTTTTCTGCCCCGGGGAGCCCTGTCATGAGCGATACCATGGCCAAGTACAAGGTATTACTGGTCGAGGACGATGATCGCCTCGCGCAGCTTGTCAGCGAATATCTGGGCAACTACGAATTCGTGGTGGAGGTGGTGCGGCGCGGCGATATCGCGGTGGCCGCCGTCCAGGCCCTGCGGCCGGCACTGGTCATCCTCGACCTGATGCTGCCGCATATGGATGGCATGGAGGTGTGCCGCGGCATTCGCGCTTTCTCGCGTGTGCCCGTGCTGATCCTGACCGCGCGCGTCGATACGTATGACCAGGTGGCGGGGCTGGAGATCGGCGCCGACGACTATGTGGTCAAGCCCATCGAGCCGAGGCTGCTGGTGGCGCGCGCCCGCGCCCTGCTACGGCGAGCCGCCGCAGAGCGGGTTGCCGAGACCGCCACGCCGGCGCAACGGGACCATGAACTGGTATTCGGCGCGCTGGTGATCTCGCCGCCGAACCGGCAGGTGACATGGCGCGGACAGGAGGTGGACCTGAAAACCACCGAGTTCAACCTGCTGCTGATCCTGGCGCGCGCCGCCGGCACCGTGCTGAGCCGCGACGACATCCTCAAGGCATTGCGCGGCATCGAGTTCGATGGCATCGACCGCACCGTCGACTCCGGCATCTCGCGGCTGCGCCGCCGCTTCGAGGATGCCTCGCCCGAGCCGCACAAGATCAAGACCATCTGGGGCCGCGGCTACCTGTTCAGCCCGTCGGCATGGGAGGAATGAATGGTCCGCTCGCTACTCAAGCTCTATCTGCTGGTGATCCTGGCCGCGGCCGGGGCAGTGACCGTCATCAACAACACGTTTATCCCGCTGTTCCATGAGCATTTCACCGAGACCGAACGGGAAAACCGCAAGGGTTATGCCTTTACGCTCTCCCAATTCCTCGGGCCGCAACAGGGCCCCGAGCGCGAAGCCGCGCTTGCCATCCTGCAAAAGCACTCGCGCGAGATGTTTGACCTGGTCGACGCCGCCAGCCTGACGCATCTCGATGCGCAGCAGCGCAGCGACCTAGCCGCCGGCAAGCTGGTGCTGAGCCAGGACGCCAAGCACTACTACCTGCCGCTGCGCGATGGCCAGATCCTGCACGCGTACAGCGAGGAAGACGACCACACCAACATCTCGGTGCTGGCCTACGGCTTGATCGCCCTCGCAACCTTGCTGTCGATCATCGCCTGGGTGTGGTACCACTGGCGCGACCTGGACAAGCTGCAGCAGGCGGCGAGGGATTTCGGCAACGGCAAGCTGTCGACCCGGGCCAACCTGCCCCGGCGCTCCAACATCTCCGCACTCGCCGGGCAATTCAATGAGATGGCCGAACAGATCGAAGCCTCGATCGTGCACCAGCGCGAAATGATGCACGGCATCTCGCACGAGCTGAAGACGCCCATCGCGCGGCTGGAGTTCGGCATCGCGCTGCTGCAGTCGGCCGGCACCGGCGAAGCGGAGCAGGCGCGCCAGGTGCTGCGGCTGGAAGACCTGCGCCGCGACGTGCGCGAGCTCGACGAGCTGGTCACCGAGCTGCTGACGCTAGGCCAGCTCGAGCAAGGCGCGGCGCCGATGATGCTGATGCGCGTATCAGTGAGTGAGCTGATCGACAGTGTCGCGGCCAGCGTGGCCGACGAGGTGGCGGATAACAAGCTCACGCTGTCGGCCTACGCCAGCGGCCCGGCGCCCCATCACGTCTGCGATCCGCGGCTGGTGGCGCGGGCGCTGCTCAACCTCTGCCGCAACGCCACCCGCTACGCGCGCAGCGCCATCCACTTGCACGCCGAGACCGACGCGGCAGGCGCCTTGACCCTGACTGTGGAGGACGATGGCCCCGGCATTGCGCCGGAGGAGCGCGCCCGCATTTTCGAGCCCTTCCACAGGCCCGATTCCAGCCGCAACCGTCATACCGGGGGGTTCGGCCTGGGGCTGGCCATTGTGCGGCGCATCGCGCTGCTGCATGGCGGCCAAGTCAGGCTGGACAGCAGCAGCGAGGGCGGCGCGCGCTTTGTGATCAGCTTGCCAGCCATGGACGAGCCCGCCACGCCCGGCAAGCCGGCGAGTTGAGGAGCCGCCCCCCCATGAAATGGTCGACGATTGTTACCGTACTGCTCGCGTGGATGGGCGCCTGCGCCGCCGCCGGCTGGCTGGCGATGGCGTTTTCCGGCCTGACGGCGCAGTCGTAACGCGGTAGTGACGGAATCTGCCCGCGCAACAAAACAAAAAGCCTGCCGGGACTCCGGGCAGGCTTTTTAGTAGAATACGGTCTGGTTGCGGGGGCAGGACTTGAACCTGCGACCTTCGGGTTATGAGCCCGACGAGCTGCCAACTGCTCCACCCCGCGTCAGAGGGGCGTACTATACGCCACCCTGACGGATTTGCATAGCTTTTCCGGCACGCTTTCTTGACAGCGTTTACGTAAACGTGTAAAAGCAAGTGGGCGCATTCTTTGCGCTCAAAAAAGGATTTTTCCATGGAAACTGGTACCGTCAAGTTCTTCAACGCCCAGAAGGGTTTTGGCTTCATCACCCCGGACGCTGGTGGCAAGGACTTGTTCGTCCACATCTCTCAGGTTCGCGGGGGTGCTCCGCTGCAAGATAACCAGCGAGTGCAATACCAGTCGCAACAGGGCAAGAAGGGTCCTGAAGCGGCCAATGTTTCCCCCGTTTGAACCCGCCGCTTTGCGGCAAAGCTAAAGGACAGAATTGACTAAGATCGTCTTGAAACCAGGTGAGCCCGTTGAAGTTGCAATGCGGCGTTTCCGTCGGGCCATCCTCCAGACCGGCCTGATCGTTGAACTCAAGAGCCGTACCGCTTACGAGAAGCCCACGACCGAGCGCAAGCGCAAGAAGAAAGCCGCGGAATCGCGCCTTCGCAAACGCCTGCGCATGCAGATGTTGCCGAAGAAGATGTACTGATTCGGCACAGCAAGCGGCGAGCGCGCTTCGACGCGTTTCTGCCGCAGGCCGCATAAATCCGCCAGTCATTGCCTGGCGGATTTTTCTTGTTTTAGCGGCGCCGTCGGATGTCCGGCCCTTCGTGGCCTGACAACCGCCGACCGGCCCTGATACCGCCCTGCCCATCGCTCCAATCGGATCGAGCGCGGCCGGCGCTATGCTTGCGTTCGCCCTTTGCGTGCGACACGGCCAGCACTTTTACTCCCCTCTTCGCTTTTTAATGGTTCCAGACGCACGTATGTGCTACTGCCGCGTTGCCTCGCGTTAATGCTACGGCACTTGCCGCTGCGACTGGCAACAAACAGGCCGCACTATGCATGGCGGCCCGCTTGGTCGGCAACGCCCCCCGCGTCAGCTGCGCGCCGCAATCAGCGCGCCCGCACCAATCAACGTGATGCCGCCCGCGCGCTGTACATTGGCCTGGGCGCGCTGGGTAGTGAGGCGCTTGGCCAGCGCACGCGCCAGCAGCGCGTAGACAGCCGCGTTGGCGGTCGCCATCACCACGAAGGTGGGAATCAGCACCACGGCCTGCGGCCAGAAGGCCAGGCGCGCGTCAAGGAACTGCGGCACGAAGGCCACGAAGAACACGATGCTCTTGGGATTCAGCGCGGTGACCAGCCATGCCTTGGCAAAGCGCTGGCGGCTGCTCCCGGACTGTGCCGTGACCGCCATGGCGCCGGCACGCGAGGCGCCGCGCAAGGCCTGGATGCCCAGGTAGACAAGATAAGCCGCACCGGCCCACTTCAATGCCGTGAACAAGGCCGCCGAGGTGGCCAGCACTGCGCCGAGGCCGGCCATCGACAGCGTGAACGCGGTCAGGTCGCCCGCAGCAACGCCAGCCACGGTGGCATAGGCGGAGCGGCCACGATGGGCAAGCGCATCGCCAATCACCAGCAGGATGGTCGGGCCGGGAATGATCAGTACGACGATGCTTGTCAACACAAAGGCCAGCCAGTGCTCGAAGGACATTGCAACTCCAGGTTTCGTTGATTGGGCACCCTGCGGGTGACGCATCAGTATAAGCAACGTGGCTTGCCGGTGACAGCGGCGCCGGCCCTGCCACGTCTCAGCCAGCCGGCATCGGAAAAACCAGGCAGGTGGTAGTGGCGTAAGCGTAGAGCTTGCCCTGCGTGTCGACGATGCGGCCCTCGGCAATCCCGATCTGCGTGGTCAGGCTGATGACCTTGCCCTCCGCGCGAATCGGACCGGTCTTGGCGGTCAGCGGGCGCACGTAGTTCACCTTCAGCTCCAGGGTGGTGTAGCCCTTGCCGGCCGGCAGCATGGTATGGACAGCGCAACCCACGCAGGAATCGAGCAAGGTCGCGGCATAGCCACCGTGCACGCTGCCGATCGGGTTGTAATGCTGGGGGCCAGGTGTGCCCTGGAAGACGAAGCGTCCCGCTTCGAACTCCACCGGGAAGAAGTCCATCAGTTGCGCAATCGGCGCACCCGGCAGCTTGCCGGCCAGCATGTCCTCGAAGAACTGCAGCCCGGCACGTTCGCTCAACTGCGCGAGCGTTGCCACACCCGGTCCTCCCAGCCTGGCGCGCGCCAGTCGTTCCGCCTCCTGCCACTGTGCCAGGGTGTCTTGCGCACTCATCTGCTTTGTTTCCATGATCCGCTCTGATCTGTTTTTGTGTCCCGTGCACGCAGCAACTTTTTCCGGCAGGCGCGCCCCGGCGCGAACCAGCAAGATAACCGCATCCACGAATTCTTGCTGCAGCGCGCCACAGAGCATCCGCGCAGCTGCCTGCATAATGATGGATATTGCGCCCGCGGCGCGCCCAACTCCCGCTCCTGCCTTGACTGCCATTCTTGAACTACGCAATGTAAGCAAGCAATACGGCGACACCGTCGTGGTCGACGATCTCAGCCTGAGCGTGCAGCGCGGCCAGTGCTTCGGCCTGCTGGGCCCGAACGGCGCCGGCAAGACCACCACGCTGCGCTTGCTGCTGGGACTGACCACGCCGGCGTCCGGCACGCTCACGCTGTGCGGCGAGCCGATTCCACAACGTGCGCCGCAGGCCCGCATGCGGGTGGGCGTGGTGCCGCAGTTCGATAACCTCGATCCCGATTTCACCGTGGTGGAGAACCTGCGCATCTTTGGCCGTTACTTCGGCCTGGAGCGCGCCGTGATCGAGGCGCGCGTGCCGGCGCTGCTGGAATTCGCGCGACTGGAGAGCCGTGCCAAGGCGCAGGTAAGAGACCTGTCGGGCGGCATGCGCCGGCGGCTGACGGTGGCGCGCGCCTTGATCAACGACCCCGACCTGCTGGTGATGGACGAGCCCACCACGGGGCTGGACCCGCAGGCGCGCCACCTGATCTGGGAGCGCCTGAAGTCGCTGTTGGCCAACGGCAAGACCATCCTGCTGACCACGCACTTCATGGAAGAAGCCGAGCGCCTGTGCAACTACCTGTGCGTGATCGACAGCGGCCGCAAGATTGCCGAAGGCAAGCCGCATGAACTGATCGACAGCCAGATCGGCTGCGACGTGGTGGAAGTGTATGGCGACAACCTGGCGCCCCTGCGCGGCGAGCTGCACCCGCTGGCGACGCGCACAGAGATGAGCGGTGAGACGCTGTTTTGCTACGTCAAGGAGCCCGCGCCATTGCTGGCGGCGCTGCACGGCCGCAGTGGCGTGCGTTACCTGCACCGCCCCGCCAACCTGGAAGACGTCTTCCTCAAGCTGACCGGCCGCGAGATGCGGGACTGAGGCCAGACTGACAACGGAATGAACATGAGCGAACAAGACCCCCGCCCCGCCGTCGCGCCGGCCGCCGCCACCGCGGCGCGCCCTGGCGCCGCGCCGCGGCAGCATTACCCGCAGCCGCTGCTGCCGATGAACATGCGCAACTGGACCATGGTCTGGTACCGCAACTTCATGGTGTGGAAAAAGCTGGCGATTCCCTCGATGATCGGCAACCTGGCCGATCCGATGATTTACCTGTTCGGGCTTGGCCTCGGGCTCGGCCTGCTGGTGGGACAGGTCAACGGCGTGTCCTACATCGCCTTTCTCGCGGCTGGCACCACGGCGTCCAGCGTGATGATGTCGGCGAGCTTCGAGTCGATGTATTCCGCCTTCTCGCGCATGCATGTACAGCGCACCTGGGAAGCCATCATGCATGCGCCGCTGACGCTCGGCGACGTGGTGCTGGGCGAGATCATGTGGGCCGCGAGCAAGGCGGTGCTGTCGGGCATGGCCATCATGCTGGTGGCCGGCGTGCTGGGTTATGCGCAGTTGCCGGGCGCGCTGCTGGCGCTGCCCGTGATCGTGCTGGCGGGCATCGCGTTTGCCAGCCTGGCCATGATCGTCACGGCGCTGGCGCCCAGCTACGACTTCTTCATGTTCTACCAGACGCTGGTGATGACGCCGATGCTGCTGCTCTCCGGCGTGTTCTTCCCGCTGGAGCAATTGCCCGCAGGCGCGCAGGCCGCCACGCAGGTGCTGCCGCTGGCGCATGCCGTGGCGTTGATCCGCCCCATCATGCTGGGGCGCCCGGTCGACAACCTGGCGCTGCACCTGATCGTGCTCGGTGCCTACGCAGCCGTGGCGCTGGTCGTGGCGCTGATGCTGCTGCGCCGGCGCTTGCTGCGCTGAGGTTGCGGTAGAGGGAAGGGACTGCCGCGAGCGCCCGCGCCGGACATTGCCCCTGGCGCGGGACGTCTCCTTGGCGCTCAACGTGGGCGGCGGGGCTGGATCCGGTGGTGGCGCTGGCGGGCGAATAGCGGTAGCGAGCGGCCCGGGGGAGAGTATGATGCCGGGCACGGCGCAAGGTGTCCGGTGTCCCTGGAAACCTGAGGCCGGCCGCCCACATCACCTCCACCGTCCCGCAAGCGCGAGCAGTGTCCATGCCATTTCCAATGTACGTCCGCGTCGCGCCAGCGAAGAAAGAGCCGCAGGAGAGCCGCGTCATGCGCGCTGCTGCAACGTTGGCCGCTTTGAGCCTGTGCGGCGCAATGGCCGCTTGCAGCGTGGTTGGCGCCACTGTGGCAGTGGGCAGTGCTGCGGTCTCTACCGTGGCCACGGTTGGCTCCGCGGCAGTGAGCGTGGGATCGACCGTGGTCGAGACGACCTACGACGTGACCAAGGCCGGGGTCAAGGCCGTGGCCGGCAGCGGCGACGACGCCGTGCCGGCGCACTGAGCGCTCGGGCGCCTTGGCGCCCTGACGCTTCAGCCCTGCAGGCCGCGCAGCAAGTCCGCCTTCAGGTCTGCTACCGATTCGAGGCCGACAGCCAGGCGGATCAGCCCTTCGCCGATGCCCGCGGCCGCCTTGGCTTGCGGGCTGACGCGTCCATGCGTGGTCGTGTAGGGATGGGTCACGGTGGTGCGCGTATCGCCCAGGTTGCCGGTGATCGAGCACACGCGCGTGTTGTCGATCACGCGCCAGGCATTGGCGCGCTGCTGCTCCGGGGTATCCCCCTTGAGTTCGAACGACACGATGGCGCCGCCGCCGCTTTGCTGGCGCTGGGCCACCTCGTACTGCGGGTGGGACTTCAGCGCCGGGTGATATACGCGCGCGACCGCCGGATGCGACTCCAGGAACTCGGCCAGTGCCAGCGCGCTCTGGCTGTGGCGCTCCATGCGGATCGCCAGCGTTTCCATGCCCTTGAGCAGCACCCAGGCGTTGAATGCCGACAGCGTCGGCCCGGCCGTGCGCACGAAGGGGAACACCTTGCCCATGATGAAATCGTGCGAGCCCAGCACCGCGCCGCCCAGCACGCGGCCCTGCCCGTCGATATGCTTGGTGGCCGAGTGGACCACGATATCGGCGCCGAATTTCATCGGCTGCTGCAACGCCGGCGAACAGAAGCAGTTATCCACCACCAGCAGCGCGCCAGCGTTGTGGGCAATGTCCGCCACCGCGGCGATGTCGGCCACTTCGGTGAGCGGGTTGGACGGCGTTTCCAGGAAGAACAGCTTGGTGTTCGGCTTGACCGCCGCGCGCCAGGCCGCCAGGTCGGTGCCATCGACAAAGGTGGTTTCCACGCCGAATTTGGCGAAGATGTTGGAGAACAGCGTCATGGTGGAGCCGAAGATGGCGCGCGAGCTGACCAGGTGATCGCCCGCTTGCATCGCAGACATCACGATCGACATGATCGCGCTCATCCCGGATGCGGTTGCCATGCACGCCTCGGCGCCTTCCAGCGCCGCCAGGCGGCTCTGGAACATCGCTACCGTGGGGTTGGTGAAGCGCGAGTAGGTGAAGCCCGACTCCGAATTGGCGAAGCGCTCCGCGGCCTCGGCAGCGCTGTTGAAGCAGAAGCTGGAGGTCAGGTACATCGCCTCCGAGTGCTCCATGAACTCGCTGCGCATGGTGCCGGCACGCACGCCAAGCGTATCGATGCCAAGGGAGTCGAGGGGAAGCGGTTCGTTCATGATGGGGAGGCGGTGGTACCCGCGCGGTTATCCGTGTAAGTGGTGGTAGCCTGGCTGCCCCGGCTGCGCGCCGGCGGCAGCAATAAAAAAGCCCGTGCGATCTTTGGCCGGGGGCCGAATCGACGGGCTGCTTGTGTTCGTTGGGATAGGCCCCGCGCTGCGGCGGGAATCCGGCTTGCCAATGTGCCTGTGGTGCGCACAACCGGGAAGCCGGCGTTCCGCTTTAGCTGTTTCGGGCATTTCCCTGTGACGGGCAATTTCCTGTTCCGCGAGCAATGATCAACACCAACGATCAACCTATCGCTCCGGCAGTACCCGCGTCCGCAAGCTGACAATCAAATCGACGCCCGGCAATGTTACGGCCGGGCCTCGCTTCTCGTCAACTCCACGCCGGTCATCACGGCGATTGCGGGCGTGCGCCGTCTTACTCGTTGCCGCCGGAGCGTTGCAAGTGCAGTTGCGAGCGCTCGCTATCGCCAAGGCCACCGGTGCCATCGCGATCGGCCTGGCTGCGCGCGGTTTCCAGGCGCTCCAGGTAGGCTTCGTCGATATCACCTGTGACGTAACGGCCATCGAAACACGAGGCATCGAAGTCGTTCAGCTTGGGGTTGATGTCACGCACGGCCTGCTTCATGGCTTCGACGTCCTGGTAAACCAGCTTGTCGGCGCCGATGATGCGGGCGATTTCTTCATCCGTGCGGCCATAGGCAACCAGCTCGCTGCGGGTGGGCATATCAATGCCGTACACGTTGGGGAACTTCACCGGCGGCGCGGCCGAGGCAAAGATCACCTTGTTGGCGCCGGCTTCGCGCGCCATCTGCACGATCTCGAAAGACGTGGTGCCGCGCACGATGGAATCGTCCACGATCAGCACGTTCTTGCCCTTGAACTCCACGCCCATGGCGTTGAGCTTCTGGCGCACCGACTTCTTGCGCACCGCCTGGCCGGGCATGATGAAGGTGCGGCCGATATAACGGTTCTTGAAGAAGCCCTCGCGGTAGTTCACGCCCAGCTTGTTGGCCACCTGCATCGCGGCCGGACGGCTGGAGTCGGGAATCGGCATCACCACGTCGATGTCACCCGCGGAGACTTCGCGGCGGATCTTCTCGGCCAGGTAGTCGCCCATGCGCAGGCGCGCGTCGTAGACGGGCACGCCATCGATGCACGAATCCGGGCGGGCCAGGTAGACGTACTCGAAGATGCACGGCGTAAGCACGGGATTATCCGCGCACTGCTGGGTGTAGAGCTTGCCGTCGAGGTCGATGAAGATAGCCTCGCCAGGCTCCACATCGCGCTCGAGCTTGTAGCCGATGCCTTCGAGCGCCACCGACTCCGACGCCACCATCCACTCCTTGCCGGTCGGCGTTTCCACGCTGCCCAGGCACAACGGACGGATGCCAAACGGATCGCGCACGGCCAGCATGCCGTAGCCAGCGATCTGCGCGGCGATGGCGTACGAGCCACGCACGCGGCGGTGCATGCCGGCCACGGCCTTGAAGATCGTGGGCGGATCCAGCGCCAGGCCGCTGCTGGCACGCTGCAGCTCGTCGGCCAGCACGTTGAGCAGCACTTCGGTGTCGGAGTGCGTGTTGATGTGGCGGCGGTCGCGGCTGAACAGCTCCTCGTGCAACTGTTTCCAGTTGGTCAGGTTGCCGTTGTGGGCCAGGATCACGCCGTAGGGCGCATTGACGTAGAACGGTTGGGCTTCTTCCTCGCTCGAGGCCGAACCGGCGGTGGGGTAACGCACCTGGCCGATGCCGGCGGCACCCGGCAGGCCGCGCATATTGCGCGTGCGAAACACGTCGCGCACCAGGCCGTTGGCCTTGTGCATGTGGAAGGTGCTGCCGTTTGCGGTAGCGATGCCGGCTGCATCCTGTCCGCGGTGTTGCAACAGCAGCAGGCTGTCGTAAATCAATTGGTTAACGGGCGTGGATGAAACCACACCGACGATACCGCACATGCCAAGCTCCCAGGAAAGGCGTTTGAATCAGGGGGCGGCCCCGCCCTTCAGGGAGGAGCCCGCGTACTACCAGCCGGGCGGGTCTGCCCGGCCTCATGTCATGTCTTGACGTATTTGGCGACTTCGGGAGGCAGCCAGGGCCGCAGCGACTCCATCGCCTGCATCACGTAGGGCCGGGACAGCGCATCGCGCCAGAATGCTTCCTCAGGCAGCTTGGTGAACCCAGCCACGGTCACCACGAACATCACCACCAGCGCGCCGCGCAGCAGCCCGAACACCAGCCCGAGGCCACGGTCGGCGGGCTTGAGCCCGGTGCTCTCCAGCAACTGGCCCAGCACCGTGCCGGCCAGTGCCGCGGCGATCACGGTACCGATGAAGACCACCGCGAAGCCCAGCGCGCTGCGCGCCAGCTGCCCACCGGGCACCGATTCGGGGATCCAGCCTGCCGCGGTGCCGGCGAAGTGGTAGGCCACCAGGAACGCCACCACCCAGCCGATCAGCGATAGCACTTCCCGCACCAGCCCGCGCAGCACGCCGATCAGGCCCGAGGCGATAAGGATGAAAACAACGCTGTAATCGAAAAAAGTCGGCTGCATGCGTAATACGGTGTCCCGGTGCGGCGGCTGGGTAATGAGGATAGTGGGGCTCATGGGGCAACCAGCCCGCGCCGGGCTTTACTGTTCGATCACCTTGGCGGTCAGGCCCGCGGCGCGCACCCGCTTCTCGGCGGCGTCAGCCGCGTCGCGATCCGAAAAAGGACCGGCACGCAGCAGCACACGCTCGCCGTCAGCCAACACCTTCTTCTCGATATAGGCGGGCACCTTGCCTGCCTTGAGCTTGCTCAGCCAGAGCTTGGCCTTCTCCTCCGAGGAGAACGCGCCGATCAGCACCAGGAACTTGCCGCTGCCCGGCTTGGCTGCGGGGGTGGCCGGCTTGTCGGCGATTTTCTCGGCAGGCGCTGCCGCGGTCGCTGCGACGGTAGCCGCAGCGGCCGGCTTGGCCGCTGCCGAATCGGCAACCAGTTCCTCGCCGGCATCGAGCGCCTGGCTATCGAGCTTGGATTGCGGCGCGGGCGGCAACGGATCCGCCTTGCGGGCATCAGGCTTCACCTTGCCCGCGGCGCCCCCCGGGCCACCATCGATCTTGACCGCGATATTGTCGACGACCGGCCTTGGCTGGGTCTCGAAGACGATCGGCAGCACGATGACGGCAGCCGCCATCAGCACCACCGCGCCGATCAGGCGCCGGCGCGCCCGCTGCTTTTGCGGAAACTCGGGGTCGAGCGTGTCGTCCGCGTACTCCTCGGCCAGGCGCCGCGACGACGCGATGCCTGCCCCCGGGTCCGAACGCGAGCGGCGCCCACGCTCCGGTGCCGGGGCGTTGCCCTTGCGGGAAGAAAACAGCGAAAGCAGGCCCATAGATTGGTTCGGTGCGACGGCCGTAAAACCGGCCGTTGAAATTGTCGCTCAGATTGCGCGGCGATTTGCCCCGGTGTTAGCCCCGGAAAACTGCCCGGCGGCCGCGCGACTCAATTTGCCCGGGTGGCGCGATATGCCATCACGCCCGCCACGGTGTAGAACGATCCGAAGACCAGAATTCTATCATCCTCGGTCGCTCTGCCGAGGGCATCCCGGTAAGCCGCCTCCGGGCTGGCAAAGCAGGCTGCCGTGACATCTGGCCCCGGATGGAAACCGCCCTCTTCCAGCTTCTCCAGCAGGTCCGCCGCGCTGGCCGCGCGCGCCGTCGGCAGATCAGCCAGGCACCAGTGGTCGACCCTGTCGGCCAGATGCCGCAGCACGCCGGCGATGTCCTTGTCCTCCATCGCGCCGAACACCGCGTAGGTGTAGCGGAAGAAGCCCATGTTGTCGAGGTTCTGGCCAAGCGTGGCAGCCGCATGCGGGTTATGCGCCACATCCAGGATCACCGTCGGGCGCCCCGGCATGACCTGGAAGCGCCCCGGCAACTCCACGAAGGCCAAGCCGTTGCGCACTTCCTGTGCACTCACCGGCAGCCGCGGGCGCATCGCCTGCAGCGCCGCCAGCGCAGCCGAAGCGTTGAGCAACTGGTTGGCGCCGCGCAACGCGGGATAGCCCAGCCCGTTGAGCTTGCGCTCGCGGCTGCTCCAGTCCCACTGCTGACGCTCCTGGCCCTTGGAGGCCTGCTGATGGAAGTCCCGGCCCACCAGCCAGAGATCCGCGCCGATCGCCACGGCATGGTCGATCACCGACTGCGGCGGCACCGGATCCGCCACGATGGCCGGCACGCCCGGACGGAAGATCCCCGCCTTCTCGTAGCCGATCTTCTCGCGCGTATCGCCCAGGTAATTTGTGTGGTCGATATCCACGCTGGTCACGATGGCGCAATCGGTATCGATCACGTTCACCGCATCCAGCCGGCCGCCCAGCCCCACCTCCAGGATCATGGCATCCAAACCCGCCGCGGCGAACGCATGGATGATGGCCAGCGTGGTGAACTCGAAATACGTCAGGCTCACCGGATCCGCAAAGCTCGTGCGCGCCCGCTCCACCGCCTCGAAATGCGGCAACAGCTGCGCGTCGGTGGCGAACTCGCCATTGATGCGCGCACGCTCGTTGAACGCCATCAGGTGCGGCGACGTATGGCAACCCACCTTGTAGCCCGCCTCAAGCAGGATGCGCTCCAGCATGGCGCAGGTGGACCCCTTGCCGTTGGTGCCGCCGACGGTGAACACCACCGCATCGATGCGCAGCCCCAGGGCCTCCTTGACGCGGGTGATGCGCGCCAGGCCCATGTCGATGCCGACCGGGTGGGCGGATTCGAGATGGGTTAGCCATTCGGGGAGGGAGGGGAAGATAGGCATGGTGGGGAGACGGCGTTAATCGGGGGAGTGGCTTATTGGAGCCGGTTTTGGGGTAAGTGGTTCTTTTGCGGGCGGATTGGCTGAGTTTGGATTTGCGTAGGGGTGATGTTGGGGCGTGTTGGGGTAAGTCAAAGGTCTAACGTCAAAGGCAACTTCAACTGCAGTTTCACCACCCCTGCGGGGCGGCGACCTACTTTCTTGTCTTGCCAAGAAAGTAGGCAAAGAAG
>NZ_JBWKVH010000040.1:0-72681 GCF_059421605.1 Cupriavidus sp. GW821-FHT02F09 | reverse complement strand
ATAGCATGGACACACGACACGCTATCACATCGGCTTTGCAGTGCAAGTCTTCCTGCCACACGAGCGCCAAAGTGCGGTTCGTCAATACGGTATTGGCCGGGCCGTTACCACCCGACGGGCTGGCGCTGTCGCCGCCCAGCAGATAGCCATCTACGTTCGGGTGGATCTGGTCCCCCATGAAATCCGATGCAGCCTGCACCACCGGCGAGAACGCCTCGGCCTACGCGTCATAGACCACCACGTTTGGCCAGCGGCCATCCATTGCCAGGTATCGGTGGCTGCGAGAACAGCACTGGAACGAAGCCGACATGGCTGTCGTCTGCCACCCTATTTCCCCGGTCTATACCCCACCCGAAAAAGTCGGTCAAGCTTGGTTTCGATTGCCCCAGTGGTCAGCGTCTGGATGAGGCCATCGACATCGCCCGCGCGTGGAAGGTCCGCAAAAAGGGCGCCGGGCGCCTGCTCGACGGCGTGCAGCACGATGGATTTCCGGAGATCGCGGCATGACGCGCCATATCGCTGAATTACTTGGTCAGGTCGCCACGAAAAAGAACCTTATCGAAGTCCACGAATGCGTCCTTCGGGTCCTGAACAGGGCCCAGGTCAAGCAATGCGCGATCGACATTGATCCTCTCAAGGCGTTCGCGTGTCTCCTGAGTCAACACAGCGACGTGGAGCGCCTTACCTACGCCAACCTTGTCAGCAAGCTCTTTGTCGAAGAATTTTTCCTTAATCATCGTAACAAGCCTCTAGCGTGCTTCCAATCCTTGGATGTGCCTGTCGATTGCCGCTTGTATGCACGCGAAGGAGGGGACGAGGGCGCTGTCAATGTCCACGAATCGCGCGGTCGCGATATCGTCGATGGGCACGTGAACCGACGTCCCTTGAGCCGTGAGTTGGACTCGCTGGCAATGACGTGAAACCGGCAGCGGGATCCCCATGGACTATCGAGAACATTTCAAAGCCTCGATAAACACCTTTCCGTTGCTCTTCCATTGTCGCCCTCCCAACTCAAGGGAAATCCTAGCATGGCGGCGCGTGCGGTTTCTCGCGATCCCGTTTCCTGGACGCGATCTTTTGTTCAACTTTGGCCCACTGCTCCTGAAGGGTGGGGCGTCCGGAAGCGATCAGCCTAGCGTTGGACCGATCCATCGTCTCACGCATCAGCCTGGCGAGATCAGCGACCTGGAGAGCGGCACCAATGCCAATGGCGTCGGCGACTTCCATGCTGAAATACTTCTCCATATGCGTCATGTCGGGGCGGCGGATAGCAAGGCTGGAAGCAAACACCTAGGTGCGCAGCGAAGCGCACAACAACTTGGTGTCGATGGCAGCCCATGCGAAATTCTCGGCTTCGTGGATCGCCTCCTGCGCGTTCTGGACCAGCCTATGCTCCCAGCCATCGCAGAGGAATCTGATGGACATGACCTCCTCCCGGCGCTCCGACGCGCTCTCAACGAAGGGAAATGCGTGGTACGTGGCGACCCAAAGGCCCGTGAAGCTCTGCTCAACATGGTGGAGTTCAGGAGGATACCAACGTGACCTTAGACCCCGAGTCCCTTCAGGGTCGCGGAGGCCAGCAGCACCGCTGCGTCCCTGGCGAGGTCCTTACGCGGAAACACATCCTCCGTCTGGTATTGCGACTCGGCCTCAGGCGCCTCTTCCAGGCGGCGGACATACACGTAGCCCCTGAACTGTCCCGATGCACTCTCCATCACCACGATACGAACCATGTGGGTGGCGGTCGTAAAGAGCTGCTCGTCCATTGCTGTCTCCAAATTATCGCGGGAATCTAGCATGATTCGATATCCACTCGCGTGGCCTGCCGGCTGACCGCGCAAGACCGACGCCCAGCGCGCCGACGCGCGCTTCGGCCGACATACCCGCACCGAGCACCGCTGAACCAACGGCACGACCAGCACCAGCGTCTGGACGAAGGCGCTGACCATATCCGACGGCACGAACCGCGTGTTGGCGAGCTGGCGCGCCTGGAAGCCTGGCCGGGCTCGACCATCATCAGCACGAACGTCCTGTACGCCTCGATGGCCTGCCGCGCTCCAGTGCCCGCGAGCCGGCTGACCCGGGCGCCGCCGTCTACTGGCAAGACCGGGCGGGCACTCCGCAGGTGATGGCCATCGACATGTACCGCAGCGTCGCAGACAACCTCGCGGCCATTGCCGCCACCCTGGACGCGCTGCGCGCGATCGAGCGCCATGGCGGCGCGCAGATCCTCGAACGGGCCTTCACCGGATTCACCGCCCTGACGGCGCCTGACGCGGCGCGCGCCTGGCGCGAGGTGATCGGCGTGCCTCCCGGCGAACAGGATATGGGCGAGGTGCGGACAGCCTTCCGCCGTCGCGCTCAAGCGGCCCACCCTAACCATGGTGGTAGCCAATGGTATTGCGCGGCTCAACACAGCCATGCAAGAGGCGGAACGAGAATTGAACGGATGATCGAAGCAGCACAATGTATTCTTGGAACAACCCGGCAAGACTGGGAGAGACAGATGGAATCCCTGACCCTGAGCAAAGAAGAGATCATCAAGGCCACCGGATACCGGCGCGCCGCCGAGCAGTTGGAAGCCTTGCGAAGCGGGGATCCCGGCCGACAGGCGCCAGGATGGCAGCGTACGCGTGTGGCGCCATTATATTGTCGGTGTGGCGAATCAGCCTCTCCCGAAGCAGCACCGCCGCCCTCCCGAACTTGCCTCTGACAGGAAGGCAGCATGATCTGGCGCCGCAAGAATGCCTCGCCGCTGCCCTCGCGTGTCTACGAAAAGAATGGCTCCTGGTGATTGTGGACGTCAAGTGCAAGTGGCACAAGCTGTGCCACGTCGAGGATGGCCTGCTAAAGCTCTACACGGAGTTGGCGCGGTTCAGCCGAGAAGCGGATGCCAAGCCAACCGACACCATGCCAGTTCTCATCGATGACTGGCTAGTCGATAAGCTGCAACGCTACGCCCTCGGCACGGGGGAGGAATACCGGCGTATGGCGACGTTCCTCAAGACTGATCTTGATTTTCAGATGTGGGAATTTCCTTGGCTAAGCTGGGTAGTAATCATCTTCATCTGTGCGGTTCTGGTACTCATGATGCTGCGGCCGGAACATCGTTACGAAGTTGGTGCCACCGGGATACTAGCTGTCATAGTTGTCGCCGCCGGATGTTGGCGCGGCTGGCAGGTCAATCGTACAGCGGTCGCTGTCTCGTAGCGGATCTCCAAACGAGAGGCTCAACGGCAGCGGGGAGAATTGGCGAGCCTCCAAATATCCCCATCGCGTTCTGCTCGCGAACTCCGCTCAGTGAATGGAAGCCAAGTGTCCCACCCCAAAGCTGGAGTTGTGCAGAGCCGTTCGAACGACAGCTCCGCCCAGACAACGGGCTTTCGCGCTGCGACCACGAACGTTGCATTGTCGGCGGTAAGCCCCCCACGCCGTACCGATACCAACGGTCCTCCAAGCTGGTGCTGATTGTCCATCCTTCGCTATTCAGAAGAGATCAGCGGGCGCCTGCGCCATCTGCCTTTCGTCTTCCGGTACTCCCAAACGCTGGAAGCCCTCCTTGCTGGCCGGCGAGTCGCTCCAACGAGCGCTTGGGTTGCGTGACCACGAAACGGATCACGGCCACCTTTCTAGGTCGCGCGTGGATGAGCCTGACCTTGCTGTACCGCGCCATGGATGACATCCATCGGGCAGGCGTGATCGAAGCCGCCGCGGCCAATCACCTGCGCGTGGTGGCCACGGGCCCACGTGCCGATGCACGTACGGTCGCGCAAGCGGCTCCATGACGTGCTGAGCGCCATCCGCCTGGGCAAGGCCGTGTCCGATTGCGGGTATCAGCTGACCCCCAACGCAGAGCCGCACCTGCGCTCACGCCCGGCTGCTGACCGAATCGCTGCACATCGCCAATCTCTGCCAGTTCTCGTCGGATGAGCTGCGCTATGAGTATCCCGATGAAGGTAACCCATGCCAGCGGGAATCATGACCGTGGTAAGCGCGAGCCCGGCGAACAGATCCTTCGCCAGCCAGGCTCTTTCATGGTCGCGCAGCGTCGCAAGGGCTGGGACCAAGCGCAGCAGGTGACCTTCCCACCTTGAGGCAGGCGGTGTGGAGCGATCGGGGAGCCTGTTCATATTCCTGCTTTGTTCGAAGGTGCCGGAGGATCAGCAAGGAAAAGCCTCGCCTCTCTCGCCGCTGCCATCCGCATCAATGTGTGCATTGCCAGCCGTGTCGATGAACTGCAACCCGATTTCCCTACGCTGATTTGCAAAATACGGAGTGAGGTACTGCGTAACAAGAAGCCGGGGACCGCGCCCGGCCGATCTGGCGCGTGCTAGGGTCAGCGCAGTCGCGCTTCTGATCGAACTCTTCCAGTCGACTTCATAGCGATGGCAGACGTTTTGCCGCGCCTTAGTACATCGGTGGCGGTTGAATCGTCCGTGTTCGCGCGCTGAACTTGGATTTCCACACCGGTCCATCGACGAAGTGCCGTCAAGGCCATATTGATCATGTCGCGGGTTGCTCTATCAGCCATGTCCGTGTGTTCAGTATTTTGACTTGCTCATCAAATCTGAACGCCGTCTGGTATTGAACAATGTGTTGTTCAATTTTCCTTTTGTTCGTGATGTATGAACAACACAGAATATTGAGCGATCGCTCAACGTACGGTGCCTATGGAAGTGATCTCCATCTCCGGCTCCGATCAAAGCGTGTGCTGAAAACAGCACGTCAATTGTCGAATGAACATTTGTCCGTTTATGTCGTCTATACTTGACAAATCGATCGGAAATTCTCGCCATGAACCCCGCACTCCTGGGTAGCACGATTCAACACAAGCGGATCACCCTCGGCCTGACCCAGCAGCAACTGGCGGATATGGCCAAACTGTCGCGCCAGTCCCTAAACGGCATCGAGCATGGAACCGTGAACGCCACGCTCGAAACGCTGGGCCGGCTGATGGACGTCCTTGGCCTGGCGCTTGATATGTACGATCCCGAAGCCGACCGCCAGGCCAGGGGCACGCCGACCCGCGCGCTATGGATGGCCGCAAAGGGCGCAAACGTCAGTTACACCGGCGAGCTCACACCTGCTCAGCTTGAATGGGCGCTGGCCACTGGCGAGGTGTCGGCGGAGTTTCGGCCGCAAGTAGCCCAGATCCTGGATGAGGCGCCACTGCAGCTCGTCACCAAGGTAGTGGCCGAGGTGGCGGCGAAGCAGCATCGGAAACCGGCCGACATTTGGAAAAACCTCAGACGGCTCGCGCAGTCATTGACGGCGACACGCGGAGGACTGTGGGCATGAAGATTGAACTCCAGGGTGACATCTGGGAAAGCCTGTTCCCTCAGCCTTCACGCTGATGGAGGAGGTCCGGAAGCACGGGGGGTATGGAGCCGTTCTGGACCTTCGGGGCGGGACGGTCCTGATACTCCGGTACCCTCTCGCCTTCTACGTCAGAGCACTGACCAATTGTGCAGCAACTTGCTGCACAGCTTCAGGCTTGGCGAACATGCACCTGGCTGTACCTCCATTCGAGCGATGGGCCTCGGGAGACCGCGCCAAAGCGGGGACTGATTAAGCCGCAATGCGGTAGCTTTTTGTGCTCTGGCGATGAGGGCAGCGGCAGCTCAGGACTCCATACACCGGGCACGCGGCGCCTCGTCAGCATCCACAACGTCTTCGGAAACAGGTCGATTCTGCAAGCGTTTGTGCATGGCCTCGCATCGGATCAACATCATCGCCGCGGGATCCTCCTCACCGCCGGCAATGCCAGCCTCAGCAGCGACCTGCAGATATACTTGCCGGGAGGCAACGGCGACGATCACAAGGATGGCGCCGACGCCGACGACTCGGACTGCAATTTGGAGGTATTGCCCCATGGCTAAATTGGACCGTATAGCAGGAGGTGATTGGCAGTGAGACTACACGAGGATGTCCCAGGACGGTGCCACGCCGTTGCGGGATTGACACAATCCGGTTCGCCGCGGCGGGTCGGATCGCTCGTTGTGTGACACCACATGGCAGTTCTGAAGAAAATGCCCCGAAAATCGATCACGGCCTTACCGAACGGCCGCTACTGGGCCACGCCCCACGCGCCCTTCCCGCTGGACGGTCCAAACGGCCATGAGGAGGTTTTTCCCGGCGCCCAATGCGTCAGCGACGGCAAATGGGTCACCTTCTATAAGGACGGGGAAGAAGTATGGGCGTGCAATGCCGTGTATGCTGCCGCCCATTTCGACTTTGCACCGGTTCCCACCAACCGCTCGCCGGCGGACAACTGAGGGTCGGACCGTTCCCCAGGCCGTGGAGTACGTTTCGCACCCTACAAACAGTTGAGTCCATTTTTCGCGGACCGGGCGTTAAATTCGCCCCCAATTCAATTGTCTACTCAACGCGGAGACAATGTCCTCGCCCCCTCTCGGCAAACCGGAGTGAACGCCAGCACCAACGACGTCCTCACTGGGCACAATGACCTGCGGATGTTGCGACGGTACCCCCATCTCGACACCCCTACCCTGTCAGCCCTTGACCGGGCAGTCGGGGTTCAAGCAAGCACTTCCAAACCATGCTTCTGGACGACTTGCAGCAACCTCGCTGCCATCCCGCTAGGCTGCTTCTGCCCGCTCTCCCATTTCTGAATGGTTGACGTACTTGTGTTCAGGTAGCGAGCAAAAATGGGCTGGCTCACTTTGACCGATTTGCGAATCTGAACGATGTCCTTAGCATCGAAATGTGGCGGTTCTTCCAGGCACAGGTCGTCATACTCGCGCATGGTTTTCTTGTCGATGGATTTCGCCTTCAGAAGGCCAGCTGCGGCGCTGTGGATCGCCTCAAAGGCGTCGGTCTTGAATCGTTTAGCAGTCATGGCAATCTCCAGTAGCTCCCCTTGATCGAGCAGTCCAGCGATCTGCGACGCGGAGGCTGCCGCGTAATCCCTGGAAAGCTTCTTGAACCCTTCCAGTTCCTTATCGCTGATGTTTTCCCGGTCCTTCTTCGCGAACAAGTAGGTGATATCCATCGCTTGCCGACCTTGTTGAGGACAATTGAGCGATGCCTGTTCTTGTTGAGCCGCTTCTTCCAAACGCCGCCTGGATCATCGCCTTGGCTCAGCATCAGTTCCTGTGCAGCCTCACATAATTCAGCATCGTCGATTCCGGCCTTGCTTGCCATCTTGCTGAACCAGGACGTTTTGAAGACACGCTGCGCAGGACTTCTCATGTAGCGGGCAAGAAATCAGACAAGAAAGTCTAGCACTCGGTGCAACACTTTTCAATAAAGCACACGACAAGTACCGCATACCACACCGCTCCGCGGTCACCTGCTGAGCAAGCGTTATGCAGATCAGGCGCCCATGATGTAACGCATACGCCATATAAATTGTCGATTCGTCCGTCTCGCCTTCTGCTCGGCTTGACGACTACTTGCTGGATTGGCAGCGCTATGCACCGACCACTTGGTCGAGTAAGGCAGTGACCGGATCGTGGACGGGCTTGCGGTAGTCATCCGCAATCACTCGGTCCGACCGACGCGGAAATGTTCCACGGTGCCCGGCATTGACCGCGCTGCAGCCAGTCGGGCCGCGCGCCCTCCCCGTCCCAGCTCTGGCCATCTGCACTGCGATAGCGTGCGACGGCCGGGGACGCCGACGAAGCGACGTCTGTCGGGAAACACCCTTCGGCGACCAGGCCGTCGAGCGTGAGGGAAAAATTGGCCATGTGGGTTCGGACCCGAATGATGGCCTCAGCCCGCTGGCGCAACTGCTGGGCAGGCCGGCCTGCAGGATTGGAAGCACATCATGCCGCGGTACTACGCGATGGCGGAGCGGATGCTGGGTGTGACCGAAAACTAGCTTCTTGGCGAGGCTGACCTGCGACTCAAGAAGATGGCCGACTTGCAGGGCGTGGGCAACACATTTCACAGCGGCCGCGCCCTTCGTGCAGAAACTGGCGCACGAGACCGAGGAAGCCACCAATCTGAGCGTGCTCGACGAGGCCGATGTGGTGTTCGTCTCGCGCATCGTCAGCCGCCATGTTCTGATGCGTAGCTTCCAGGTTGGCTTGCGCATGCCGGCACTCTGTACCGCGCCGGGCCTGGCCATGCTGGCCAACATGCCTGACGGCGCGGTGGAAGACGTATTGTGCAAGTCGCGGCTGGTGCAGTACACGCGCTTCACCGTGACCGAGCCGAAGCGCATCCGGGAGCGGCTCGAGCAGGTGCGGCAGCGCGGCTACGCGCATACCGCTGAGGAGTACTGCCTGGGCGATTATTCCATCGCCGCGGCTGTCGTCGACGATGCCGGGGTGGCTCAGGCGGCATATCGCCGTGGCGGGCCCGCGCTGGCAGGCGGAGACCGACGAGAAGCGCTTTGCGGACCTACTGGTGTCCACGGTGGCGTCGATCGCCGGGCAGCACATGCCTGGCTATTGAGGCGGGGCCGCCTTGGCCGATGGCCAAAGACGACGCGCGCGTTTGGGGTGGGAACTGCACGAAGTGGAATCTGTATGAGCAGAATCTCCTGTCGGAGTATCACATCCGTTATGGCGGGTACGGCGGGATTGGCTACTACCATGTCTCCGACATGTACATCGCGCTCTTCAGCAACTTCATTCCGTGCGGCGTGCATGAGGCGGTGTACATCCTGGACGGTCTCATCAGAAATGACTCTGAGATTCAGCCGGATACCATTCACGGTGACACGCAGGCATAGAGTGGGCCGGTGTTTGGTCTGTCCTACCTGCGTGGCATCAACCTGATGCCACCACTAGCGTCCCACTCGCTGAGCGCATTCGCTTCACTCCCAAACGTCCGCCCGCTCGATGTGCAGCTTCTCGGCTGCGCGGGCGAAATGGAGTTCTTCGGCCACGGCCAGGAAACAGCGTAGATGTCGAAGCTCCATTAATTAACCTCAAACGCCCGTCATGAATCTGACGGTCTAGCCGCTGGATCAAACGTTCATCGACGCGGGCCAGACGTAAACCCATAGATGTTCGCGCGCCAAGCGGTGAGGAAACCAATTATCAGTATCAACAGCATTACCCAAGGAAAAGATGTAGCTCCTGCGGACTCAAGCAGTACCCCGCCAATAATCCCGCTGCCGGCGAACGAGAGATTGAACACCGTTACCAGCATGGATTGCGCAACGTCAGCACCGTTACCCGCTGCATCGGCCAATGCGGTTTGCAACAACGTTGGCGCACCGCTAAAGGTCAAACCCCAGATCGCCACACCAACGCATATGACTACAAGTGACGTGCTTCCCAAGCCGAATGTCAGTGAAACCAAGGCAAAAGAACCCAGTCCGGTCAGCACCAGAAGACGCAGCCATCGGTCAACGAGAGAACCGACAAGCCATATGCCGAACATGGCAGACACGCCAAAAATAAGCAGTACGGAGTCCACATTGCCGGCTAGCCCAACCGATGCCAGGAAGGGAGCGATATAGGTATAGAGAATGTAATGCGGAAGAATCCAAGCCATCACGACGAACAGCACAGGTCGCACGCCAGGGGTGGCAAGGACTTGCCTCATTGGCAAACGACCGTCGGCCGTCTGGCCGGGGTAGTCGGGAACCGCCCAGAAAACCCAGCCCATTAACACCAGGGTCATTCCCGACATGATGCCAAAAACGCTGCGCCAGCCGATCATGGTTCCGAGCCAGGCGCTCAACGGTACGCCAACCGATAACGCTAAAGGGATGCCAACCATTGCTACCGCAAGCGCGCGGCCCTGCATGGACACTGGAACCATACGGCGTGCATAGGTTGCCAAGAGACTCCAGGCAAGCCCCGTGGCAAGCCCCACTGCGAACCGCGCAACCAGTGTCAGTACATAGTGCGAGGACGCCGCCGTTATCCCATTGCAAACGAGAAATGCAACCAGCACCAGCAACAGGACATGCCGCCGTTGCCATTTGCTCGTAGCTGCCGTCAACGGGATAGCTGCCAAGCCTGAGCCGAGTGCGCAACTCGTCACAAGCTGCCCAGCCCAAGCCTCGGTCACATGAAATCCTTGAGCAATCTGCGGAAGCAAGCCAGCTGGCACTGTCTCGTTCGCCGTGGCAATAAAACTAGCCATCGTCAACGCCAGCAACCCTGACATGGGAAGCCGGCCAGCCGACGCCACACATTCGATCCTCTCCACTACTGTACCGCTACTCTCGTCCATCATGCCGTCCACCTCTCGCTGTCGCCTTTCAGTCAGGGTTGCAAGGACGCAGTTTGGCTGGTACACATAGATTTGATAATTGGGGCATATTTTGAATCAAATTCAAATCTAAATGAAAGATGGCGACCGATCGACTAGGTGATATGCGTTTGTTCGTGGAGGCGGCGGCACTTGGCAGCCTGTCTGCCGCGGGCCGCAAGCTGGGCTTTTCGCCAGCCGCTGCGAGTGCTCGGCTGACCAAACTGGAAGCTGCGCTCCGCACGAAGCTGCTCGATCGCAGTACAAGGCAATTGCGTTTGACAGAAGAGGGCCGGCTATATCGTCGACATTGCTGCATCGCCCTGAGAGCCATTGAGGACGCCGAAGACGCGCTCCATGCGAGTCAGAATGCGGTGCGCGGAAAAGTTCGTATTTCGGCGTCAGCCGATTTTGGTCGTCATCAGCTTAATCAATGGCTGGACGACTTCATCCGTGCGCAGCCAGAATTGAAAGTCGCCCTGACGTTGACCGACTCGCCCTCGGATCTGCTGCACGATGACGTAGACTTCGCGGTTCGTTTTGGAAAGCCGGATAACGATTCGCTCATTGCACGTCGGCTAGCGCCAAACTGGCGGGTGTTATGCGCGTCCCCTGAATACCTGGCTAAACACGGTACGCCACGTACTCCGGCAGACTTGGTTACACATCAGTTCGTCATCCTAGTCACGGCTGCCGGCCCACTGAACGAATTTCATTTTGCGTCAGCGGGAAAGCACTGGACTCACACGGTAGCGATGGAAAATGCGTGGGAAACCAATGACGGTGCGTTGGCCCGTACATGGGCACTGGCAGGATATGGCATTGCCCGCAAGACGATCTGGGATGCGGCTGAGGATATTCGTGCTGGCACACTCAAGGCCCTGTTACCAGATTTGATCGAAAGCGAGCCCGGAATCTATGCTGTATTCCACCAGAATCGGTACATGACTCCCCGCGTGCGGGCGTTATTGGATTTTCTGATAGACCGATTTCAGCACGCATCCGACAATATTCTGGCCGATCTCCCTTCGCCAAGGACATCCGCAAAGACAGGTTGATGCAGGCGGGCACGCACTTAAATTTTCGGACCACGTTGCCGCCCAATCTCCCATGGCACACCTCCGCCGCGCGCCGTTGCGGCGAGTTGCTGGCCTAGCCGCGGCTCGATCACCGGTTTCCACGGCAACAGCGAAAGCCCCATGCCGTCATCGAGCATCGCGTGGCGCCCGCAGGCGAGCATGAGGCTGTGCCGGTAGATGCCGGACACGCGCTGCCCGTCGGCCGTCGGCCGATGCTCCAGGCCGGTTTCGGCGGCAATGTCCTTCGCGGCCTGCGCCAGATCGCGCCCGCGCAGCGTCGCCAACAGGTTGCGTGCGAAAACAACGCGTTGCCCGTGATGCTCGACCACTGGCTGCACTTGATCGGCAAGGGAAATTTAGCGGGGAAAGTGGCGCTACCGCTACTGGCAGGCTCGGCGCTCGACCTGCACCTGGTGCAATGGGGACTGCCGGTGACGCCGGCTCGTTGGATCCCAAGATGCCGCTCCTCGCCAGCCTAGAACAGGATAGCGCGGTCAGCATTGCCGGGACCCGCCTCTGGCACGTGATGGGGCGCTTCTTTAATCAGGCTGCCGATGTGATTGCGCCAGACAATCCAACGGTGGCCCAGAAGCTGCGCAGGGCCAGCCCACATTGGATGCGGCACACGCCACACACGCTTTGGCCCGCGGCGCTGAGTTGACCACTGTGTGGGACAACTTGCGTGACGCTTCGGTGGCCGCGACCTCGATCTACCTGCAAAGCGACGAAGTCAAGCGGGCGCGTCAGATGTAAGCGTCCGGCCATTGCCGTCCTTGACGGCGGTAGGCGAAGCCAGATTGTGATGCAGGAGGGAGTTATGGAGTTGGCGCGTCGAGGGTCGCCAACTCTGCAGCGACGGCCCAGGGCAGCAGTTCTTCGATCCGGTTGATCGGATGATCGGCGATGCGGCCCAGCACGTGGCGCAGGTACGCCTCCGGGTTGAGGCCATCGAGCTTGGCGCTGCCGATGAGGCTGTACATCGCGGCGGCCCGTTCGCCGCCGCTATCGGCGCCGGCAAACAGGAAGTTTTTTCGACCAAGAGCGACGGCGCGAAGCGCGCGCTCGGCGCTGTTATTGTCGATCTCCAGTCGCCCATCGCCGGCATAGCGCGTGAACGCCTCCCAGCGCTTGAGCGTGTAGAGGATGGCTGCAGTGGTATCCGATTTGCGCGAGAGCTTGGCCGCCGTCTCTTCCAGCCAGGCCTTGAGTGTTGCTAGTCGCGGTACCGCCTCGCATTGCCGGATCTCCCGGCGCAGGTCTGGTGGTTGCCCTCGGATCTCGCGCTCGATGTCATAAAGTTCGCCGATGCGCCCCAACGCCTGTTCGGTGACGGCATTGGCCCGCACCACATGTAGTTCGTGGAACTTGCGTCTGGCGTGAGCCCAGCAAGCGGCCTCTTGCACGCGCCCTGTTTCATAGACCGCATTGAAGCCAGCATACGCATCAGCCTGCAACGTACCGACGAAGGATCGCAGATGGTGTTGCGGGTGTTCGCCCTTACGATCGGGCGAGTAGGCGAACCACACCGCAGGTGGAGCGGTATCCGCGGATGGCCGATCGTCACGCACATAGGTCCACAACCGTGCCGTCTTCGTCTTGCCATTGCCCGGCGCCAGCACCGGGATCGGGGTATCGTCCCCATGTACTTTGACACCACTCATCACGTAGTCACGCAATGCCTGCACCAGGGGGGGCAACAAGGCCGCGCAGCCGCCGACCCAGTCGCCTAGCGTGGACTCCGGCAATGCAATGCCTTCGCGTTCCCAACGGACACGCTGGCGATAGAGCGGTTGATGATCGCAGAACTTCGACACCAACACATTGGCAAGCAAGCCCGGGTCGGGGATACCGCGATCGATGGGCCGGCTCGGCGCGGGGGCCTGGACGATGCGATCGCAACCCGTGCATGCGAGCTTCACGCGACGGTGCCGAATGACACGCAGCCGTGCAGGCACGAGCTCCAATTGTTCTGAGACGTCTTCGCCGAGTATCTGGAAGGCGCTACCGCACTCGCAGCACATGGTCTCGGCTGGCGTGTGCACGACGTCTTCGCGCTCCAGGTGTGCTGGTAGCGGGTTGCGTCCCGCGCTGGCATTGGCAGGGCGAGCGCGTTGCGAGCTGGCTGCGGCGGCGCCCTCATCGGTTTGCAATTCCTCGAGCTTGAGTTCGAACTGCTCGATCTGTCGATCGAGCTTCTCAGACTTGTGGCCATACTGCTGGCGCCTCAGCTTGGCAATCAGGAGCTTGAGGTGTTCGATCTCTATCGCGTGATCTCGCAACGCGTTGTCACGTGCAATGATCATCGCCTTCAGGGTGGCGATGTCATCGGGGAGCGTGGCGGGATCGGTCTTCATGCCCCGCAGTGTAGGAAGCGGCGCCGCAGTTTACAAGGCGAGCGTCGGGCGCCAGGTGCGTTCTGGCTTGCGCCAGTCAATGCCCTCGAGCAGCATCGAGAGCTGCGCAGGTGTCAGGTGAACCTTGCCGCTGTCAGCCTGCGGCCAGACGAAGCGACCTCGCTCCAGGCGCTTGGCCAACAGGCACAGACCGTCACCGCTCCACCAAAGCACCTTGATCAGGTCTGCGCGCCGGCCACGGAAGACAAAGACGTGACCGCTGTACGGATCCTCGGACAAAGTTGTGTGTGCCTTGGCAGCCAGACCATTAAAACCGCAGCGCATGTCGGTGATTCCCGCAGCCAACCACACGCGCGCTCCGGCAGGCAAACCGATCATGCTGTCAAAGACGCCATCAGCGCGGTCAATACGGCAATATCGACGGGGCCGGTCAGGCGGATCGTGCCTCGCTCAAGCCGGATCTCCACGGCACCTTCGTGCCGCAATGCAGAGACGACAGGCACGGTGGCGATGTCCTCGACGGTCACGGGCAGCATCGCTGCCGAAGACCCTTGTTCGTCACCGAGTGCCATACGGCGCCACTTGAAGACCTGATTCGTGTTGAGCCCGTTGGCCAGCGCAATAGCCGAGACAGACGCATTGGGCTGCACGCACTGCGCGACGACATCGCGCTTGAAAGCATCGGAGAACCGGCGTCGCTGGATGCGCCCATCCGAAATGGGGCCGGGCAGTGGCTTCATAGGTGTCCGCCTAAATTAAGCGGACGCCTATGCAGCCCGCGAAGACACCAGAGCTTGCCTACACCGCCTCAATTGCGGAAGACGGTACTCGTCGGGCCGTTACACATATGCCAGTATTCCGCGCGGTGAAGAATCGGGTTTTTCCACATGGCACGTGCGCATGGACCTCCATAGGCGTTTCCGAACTCGCCCATCCAGGCTTATTGGTCGAGATCAAATGCGTGGCAGTCAAACGAGATCTGGCCTCCACGTGACCGTCTGTTAGCGGCTGCAGACCGGCCGCTAACCGCAAACTGGCGAATAGCCGCTTCGGGTTGCGGATTCAACCGGTCAACGCAACAGCTTGATGGAATCGTTCAGCCGGTGTATCGAAGTTTAGTGTTTTGCGTGGGCGTTCGTTGAGTCTTCTGGCTATGGGCGTTGAGCTTGGCTTGCGAGTAGCCCGAGAGATCGGTGCCTTTCGGGAAGTACTGTCTCAACAGGCCATTCGTGTTCTCGTTGGAGCCGCATTGCCACGGATGCTGAGGATCGAAGAAGTAGACCTGGATGTCCGTGGCCACGGTGAAACGCGGCCGGCTTCGGGATCAAACGGTCCTCTCTCCACGCTAGCTCGTCGGCGGGTCATCGGCCGCAGTGGCCATTCACGCGTATCGGTTGCAGATGCTGGAAATGTCCGCCGAGGATCGATCCTAGCACTTCAGGTCGTTTGTTGCCGGCGAAGACGCGGGACAAGCGCTAATTGAGCCCCCACCTTGAGTAAATTGCCCTTACTGTGCCATCGGCTTGTAGCTTCATTAACGATGCATTCAGTTTTGCAAGCAGGTCAGTGTCACCCTTTCGCACTGCAAAGGCCAATTTGTTCTCCTGGATTGGCTGGTACGAATCCACGATCTTGAGATCAGGATGCGCATTGTTTCGCATCCGGTACGCTATCTGCAGCCCATTGTCAACAACGCCTGCCACGTGGTGGGCTTCTAGTTCGCTGATCGCTTCCGGCGGCGTGCCGACAAGAGTTAGGTTTGCTCCAGCCTCTTGCAACGCGTTCACGTATGCGCTCCCTTTTGGTATTGCGATCGACATACCTTTGAAGTCGGCTACCGAACGATACGCCTTCATATCATCAACTCGCACAATCAGCATGTCCCTGTATGAACCATACACGTCAGTGAAATCTACGAGCTTCTGTCGCGCGGGAGTGACACCATAGGACGCCGCAATGATGTCAATCTTCTTGTCGAGCAGCGCGGGTTGAAGCTCTGCGAAAGCCATCGGCTGATATTCAATCTCTAAGCCGGCATCTTTCGCAATCGCTCTAAGTAGTTCCACCGAAATACCCTCTAGCTGCCCCGTTTTTGGATTCAGACCAGACGTAGGCTGCCCGGCAGTAGTGCTGCCGGCCTTCAGTACCTGTTGAGCACACGAAGTATTCGGAGTTGCAAGAGCCAGCGCAGCAAGCGACACCATCGCTGCAACAAATGCCTTCATGGGACTCCTCCTCCAATTGATCGCACGGCTGCGGACGAACATGAACCCATCACGCTACGATGCGCCAGTTTCAGACAGCACGAGAAGAAGCATAGTCACGATGCTTCAGAAAGCAAGCACCATACGGATGGTATGGCCCGCTTTTACTCACGGCTGACATAAACTGATCGCCAACGAGAAAGTGCGACTTGCATTGCCGCCAATCCAACGGCCGCTTACTGGTGCGGAGCAGACGCCAAAATCTCCGAATGACGGTGCAAGCGAAAGACGCTTCCTGGCCGACAACGTCCCTACGCGGTCGCATTGAACCCCTGTGGCACAAGGCCAGTCCAGCGAATTCCGGTTTCCTACAGCAGGACATTCGATTTAGGAAGCCTCCGGGTCAATGGCCGTCAACGCATCACCCATGGTGAAGCGCTTGGACGAACCGGGGGCAAGTACAGCATCCAGGCCACGAGCTCCAGCGGAACGGTCAGCACGCAGCAGGTCAATGTGACCGTGAGTAACGTAATCCAGAGCTTCGCATTCTGATGCAAGCAAATAAGGGCGCCGGTATCGCCAGCGCCCGATTCAGTCAAGAGAGAGGAATAAATGAAATTCATAGTTGGCGCGCTGCTCGCCACCACACTTGTGACCGGCTGCACGGTCTATACGCCTGGTGTCGCCGTTCGGACACCTGCGGTAGTAGTAGATCCGGGTCCCAGCTCGGGCTTCTGCCCGCCAGGGCAGGCCAAGAAAGGACGTTGCTAAACTGATGAGCGAAAGGAGAATTTGATGAGAAAGACCCGCGTACTATCCATGATCGCTATCTCCATCCTGGCGACGAGTTCAATGACCGCCTTCGCCCAGCGCGGCGGCGCCGCTGGAGCCAGGGGCGATTTTGGTGGCCGCTCGGACAGCCACATCAGCAGCAACGGCTTGCGCAACTCCAATGGTCCAGACGCGATAGACCGTGACAAAGGTCGTGCGCGTGCGGCGGATCGAAGCGAGACACATACGCCTTCGCCCAACGGGAAGTCGCATTCGCAGCGCAAGGGACACTGATGCTTCGGTTTCCGCAGCATGCAGTCCTAGTGCTTGCTATCGCCGCTGACAGTCCGCAGTTCGCGAGCTTTTTAACTTTGGCTGTATTTCCCCCTGTGCGCTAATAACATCTGGCGTCGGCGCGCCATGGGGGCGCTCGCAGGATCTAGCTGCGTGCCGACGCGGCCGAACCTCGTTCTCTCGGTCTATCAACCGCTGCTCCCGACAGTAGGGTACTGAAATGGCCATGATGCAGCGCAATCAGACCGGCGACGAATTGGCCCCAGTTGCTATTCCTCATGGGTGTAGGCGCTTTCACCCTGCCGCCTACACCCTTTTTCTTGCTTCCGCACCACACGGTTCTATTCCTTGACTTCCCGTGCCGTGCGCGGCCTTGGGCTCTCGCGATTCGCGAAAAAATCAGACGACCGCTGATACCTTTGTCGCACGGACTCTCCTAAAAAAGAACCATGTGGACTCTTTATTAGGATCTGAGCATGTCGATCACAACCGTCCTGGTGTTAGTTGGCGAAGACGGTCGTTGGGCCGTGGAAACCGATGCCCCCGAAAGTCAGCGTGTCAAATACCCGTCACGAGGCGCAGCCATCTCTGCGGGCGCCAGCCAGTGATACTGGCACGACTGGAGCTAAGTGGATACCCCTTATGGATATACAGCATAGCCAGGACGTGCCCATGGATCACAAATTTTCTTGGCGTCACTACGCCAAATTAACGCCAATATCGTTTAAGTTTGTTTATAAAAAATGGGTTAGGCGATATTTCTGCTGCCGCATCACGGCACCGTCCATCACGGCAAGAGTTCTGCCACGACACCCCTCCGCCGACGCAATTCCGCCCCCTGCGGCCGCTTCGGGAGATGCGTTAGCCACGTCCCCGACTGAAGCCAAAATCCACTGGCTGCCCGATCTCAGCGCAGCAGCGTGCGCCGCGCCCCAAAAGCTTAGCGTGCTTTAAAATCCGTTTCTGAAGCGATCCCGAAAAGGACGATTACCCATTGATGCGCGGCCGCGGTTCAATGCCGAGTCGCTGGGGCTGCAACCGGCAAGGAGGACATCGACGCCACGGTCGATGCCGGTCCGGCCGCGCCAGAGAGTTTCCAGTTGTAGGGCGCCAATTCCTCGATCGGGTTAATCGGATGCAGTCCGGAGGGAAGCACTGCGTCCGCTGCGCAGCAATTCTATTCTCCAGCCGCCTAACCTGATCCACCTGTAGACCCAGTAGCCTCTTGACGTCTCTTACTGCGACACCAATATACGAGGGCGCCTCCCGTGCCCGATGCCTCATCACGACGCGTGCGTTGGGGCATGGTTAACTGATCACGGGTAACTCTCGGTTTGACGAGAAGTCCTTTGCCTGCCGCATCGACCCCATGAACGGCAAACGCGTCGTTGGCCAGATCGTCCCCGAGGCTGCGGTGGAAGCCGCAAGTCGGCATCGAGGTGCCATGATGGCGTGTCGAAACGCCATCACGACCACAGGAGGGGAAGCCCCATGCCTATTTATTGTGGAAGTCCCCTCCATTCGATGACCCCTATCAGGACCCAGGACATCTTCAAGCGTTGATTTCTCAGGGCTGCTGACCAAGTTTGTAGCACCTTCCTTGTCTTGACGGCGCCCCGTCGTGACACTTGCTGCAATCGCCGCCAAGCGGGTGCTGCTAGCGTATCGCAGGTCGTCACGGAGAAGTGGCTATACGGCCTCACCCGGATCGGGCTCCATAGCTACACCATGCGTCCATCCCGGCACGTTGATGTAATAGCGCACCGCTTTGCCCACACCGTGGCTCCACAATTGCTCGCCCATGACCATCTCCGAAAGGTCGCGTGTAGCCGTGGCCTTTGAGACGCCGGTCATCTTCATGTACTTTTCAGCGTTCAGGCCGCCCAGGAAGCCACCGTCCCCGTCGTCGAGAAGCCGCTGCAGCACCTTGCGCTGCCGCTCATGAATCCCGCTGCCCTCATACGTCTCCCAAAAGCGCCTCTTCTCGATCGCTTGGTCGATGACTTGGCTCGCGGCATGACATGCCGCCGTGCATTGGCGCGCAAACCACCGCACCCACGATGTCACGTCGGCGTCACCACGTTGAGCTTGATAGAGGGCGTCGTAATACGCCGAGCGCGAGGTCAGTAGCTGCCGCGAAAGACTGTAGAAGCGCACCGGCTGTCGCAGATGCTGTGCCATGGCCATATCAACGATGGCCCTCCCAATACGGCCGTTGCCGTCCTCAAACGGGTGAATGCTCTCGAACCATAGGTGCGCAATAGCAGCCCGAGCGAAGCCATCGATCAGCTTACTGTCCGACGTCAACGGCGAGGCCTGCGCCGGCGAGGATTCAGCAAACCACGCGAGGAAGCGCGTCATCTGCGCTGGCACGTCCTTTGATGGGGGTGCCTCGTAATGCACCACCTCACGGCCTGGCGGACCGCTTACGATTTGCATCGGATCGTCATGGTCGCGGTATCGGCCGACGGCGATTCGGTGGATGCCGGACGTGCCGCCAGGGAATAGCGCAGATTGCCAGCGGTACAAGCGGTCCTTATCCAGGGGCAGATCAAACGCTGTTGTGGCATCGCTAATGACCCCAACCAGACCATCGACATGGCGGTCGGTGGGCCCCGACGTCGCCAAGCCAAGCCGCCTCATCACTGACGACCGGACAACATCGAGCGACAGGCGCTCCCCTTCAATGGCGGCCGTGGCCACCACCTCATCGGATAGCGCATCCAGCGCGACCTGGCTGGTACTTCCAAGGCCAATGGCTATGGCCTTGCCTTCGACGACACCGTGCATGCGGTAGGCCTCCGCCAAGTCAGGCGCGATCATCTGCGCGTCATAAATGAAGTCAGGCCATTCTGCGCGGCGCCAGATCCAGGAAGAATTCGTACTCATGAGCCGCATTTTGCCATATTCGGCTCACATAGTGCGCCGCTTTTCAAGATTTTCGGCTCACGTTCGACACCACATGTGCGTTGTTTGTTGTGTCCGAGACGCTTATTATGTCAAATAATGAACATGTGAACGAATTGGGATCGAGCGGGGCACCTGATCGCGCTGAGGCCATCAACTGGCTGCAGGGCCAGGCGGAGCGCCTGCGCCGCGGCGCTCCCGACGCCAACCTGCTGTGTTGCTGCGCGTCGGCCAACTGCTGATCCTCGCCTGCGGCCCCGAGGCGCTGACCACCATTCACGGCCTCGCGCATGACGCAAGCAGCGCGCGCGAGCGCGATCGCTACCTAGCCGGGCTGATCGGCGCGCCCTGGGAAGATATCCCGGCCTGGCGAGCACTCTGACTGACGTGGGTGCCGGCGGCGTCCTGCGCCCTCGCCTGCACCGCCGCCAGTTCCGCGAGCGCCTCCTCGCCCTTCTGCCGCAGCGTGCGCTCCTGTCGAATTCGCGCAGCGCGCGGCGCTCTGTGGCGCTGGCCCGCTCCTGCGCCAAAGCGACCTGCTCGCGCATGCGTTCCGGCTCCGCCGAGAATTGGGTACATGCAGTTGCAGTAACTTCCGCTCGAGCGCATCGCTCGCCTGCAGCCGCGGCTCGTCCCGCAGGGCGGTCAGTTCACCGGCGGCGATCTCGGTTGGCGGCCTGCCACTGGAGTGTACGGCATCGGCCGCGATGCTTGTATGCGTCGGGCAAGCGCAAGGGGCGCTCCGGTCGTAGCGCGGACGCTGGGAAACAGCGCAGGCTAGCGGCACGCCATTCAGCTCGAGGCGAAAATCATCCGCACCGCTTGCGCCGCAGCCAGCATGGTGCGCACCGTCTATGGTTCGCTGCCTGCCGGCCCTGCGCCTTAGAAGCTGTTGCGAAATTAGTTCATGTAGGGTTTTAGCCTGCTCCAGCAAATCAGTGAACAGGCAAGGGACAGGAAGGCTTCGTGGACATGGGCATATCGTTCGTATCGAATCTTTAGGCGCCTGAACGAGTGGAGCCAGGCAACCGAGCGCTCTACGACCCAACGTGTCTTGCTAAGACCACTGCCGTGCGGCGAGCCAATTTTGGCCAGCACAGGCGTGATACCGCGCTTGCGCAAGCGCTGTCGGTGTGGCTCAGAGTTGTAGCCCCGGTCGCCTTGGACGATTTTCGGCTTGCGCAGAGGGCGCCCTCGCATTCCGCGAATGGGGGGAATCGCCTCGACCAGCGCATCGAGTTGCGTGATGTCGTCGCAGTTAACGCCGCTCAGGATGACCGCGAGCGGGATGCCTTGGGCGTCGACGATAAGGTGATGCTTGCTGCCGAGCTTGCGCCGGTCCGTTGGGTTCGGGCCAGTTTTTTTCCCGCCAGCATGGCGCGAACCGAGGAGCTGTCGACAATGGCGCGCGCCATGTCGAGTTGGCCGCGACGGCGCAATTCGGACAGTAGTGTCTCGTGGATGCGTTGCCAGACGCCAGCCCCCTGCCATGCAACCAGCCGCCGCCAGCATGCCTGTTCCGTCAAAAGACGAAACAGGCGGGCCGCCGTGCAAGGGGGCTTTCCCAGCCTAGCGTCAAGCTCAGGCCCCGCGATATCGGTTGCGAAGGTCGCGGATCAGGTCGTGGTTACGCAGCACCCCTTGGTACTGGCGCAGCCAGATCGTTCGATAGCCATGCCCTGACTTTCGTCAACGTCATACATCAAATATCGCCGGGGGAATTTGTGAATGGTAAAGCGCTGGCTAGTTCGAAACGCGCCATGCGCGGGCCGATAGCGATGGGGCGTTCCCTGAGCTTAAATGTCCAAAGCTGCGCCACGTCCGGAACGACGAACGAGATTCGGTCTGGTGTCCATCTCAGAGCAACCAGATGTTGGACGGCCACACCGCGCACCATCAAACTAGGGCAGGAAAAGTTGAGCGTCATCTCAATCACCTCACACGGGAAACGGGCCTCCTCGTGATGGCCATCGATATAACTCGCCTCAAGCAGTATGGATCCAGTCACGGCGGTAATCATGGGCCTGTCAGTCCTATAAGCGCCTCGGCGGGGCATTGGATTCCGTCCCACCCTCGTTGAGTGACGACGGCGACAAATCAAAGGCGTACTGCGCTCTCCGGGTTCCCAGACTGCCATTCTAGTCGCCATCGGTAACGTTACGTAGGCCGACGGGGACCGAAAACACCAGGCCTCCAGACTTCGGGGAGATTGGTAGCGGAATAGCTCACGCTGGATATCCCATCGCAAATGGGCCGACGGCCGAGAGCCCGTTCCTGTCGCCGTGCGAGGTCGCCCAATGATGTCCGCCGACCTCGTCCTGAACACGTGCTACGTCGCCGAGTCCCTCCGCCTTACCTCCTGCGTATATATTCTTGACTAGGCAGCAGGGACAGCTATCAGCGATGACACCCTTGAGTGAGAGACATGCATTCCTATCCTGTGCTAGGACGCGATCCGCATCTGTCCGAGGGTCCCATGGGGGGGATAGCCGGGACAGTCGGCAGGCGGACGTCTAGCGATACCTGCAAGTCCACAACAGCCTCGTCGCAGAAAATGCGATTGATCACCTTGACATTTCAGTTCTGGATCCTACTGCCGGTGGCTGACGCAGCTGGCCTTCCTGCTGCGTCATCGGAGATCAGTTTGCACCCCTCCGCCTGCACATTGTTTATCGACATCGTTCGCGAGAGCTTGTGATCGGAGCTTGAGGTCGAGTGCGGGGCATCGTCCCGGTGTGAGGACAAGAACATCGTGGCGAGATCGATACTGATTTACATCGACACCCAGCGACTGCGCGACGAAGACGACTGCAATACCGCGCTTGAAGCACTTGGACGGCTACGCGAATTGCCTTCACAGGACCACTAGCCGGCACCGCAATTGCGTCACGCCTCAGCGGCAGGAGGGGCCAATAGGTATAGGGGAAGCCACCTGGAGCCTCACTCAGTCAACTCGACCGAAGCCTGCCGGCCACGAGTTTCTACGAACCGTCCTATGAGGAAGGGCAACCGAAGTCCGTGCGCTGGCGGATCTGGCTCAAGGACGAGCCCGAGTTCGCCATTGCCGGCTTGTGGCGCGCTTGGCCGGGCGACGCCGGCGCCGAGGTGTTCAGCTTCACCATGCTAACCATCAACTCGGACACGCATCCGTTGATGAAGATCGAGACGCAACGGACTTTCATCGTGATCGCGTTGTCGCTAAGCTTCGTAGCTGATTCGGCAGCCTGCGGCATGCTGTCAGAGTCGGGACGCCCCGGCGTTCCGGGTGGGGTGTTTATGGACGGAACGCCATCTAATTCGGGAAGTGTGGATCCATCACAAGACTAGTGGCATCACACCAGGCACAAGCAATCCACCGACGCTAGCAAGGCATACTTCCCCCTGCCCCCTTGGCTTCACTGCAGCTAGCCACCCTGGCTACAGCGCTACCGCGCAACGCCCGACATTGCTACAAGGCCGCCGAGTCAACGGGCGGAGAGACCGTCGATGTGGTGGTCAATTGCCTGCTGAATGCGGCCAAAGGAACCTCCAAAAGCGCTGTCAAGATCGGCGAAAGGCCCAGGTGTGCCGCCAGCAACGGGTACGTTGGCGAGCGCCCCTTGAGACGTGAGGCGCACCCACAATGCGACAACGTGGAAACTGCCTGTAGGGTGGCTCTCGACATCCGCCGACATTTCAAATCCACGATACACGCCGTTCCGTCGCTCCGTCATCGCCTCCCTCCAAGGAGCCCAGGAAATGCTAGCAAGATGCCCTGCGCCCTGCTAGTTTTGCGCTGGGTACCTTTCTGGCGCTAGTGTTCAATTGTCGGCCCATTCGCCGGACGCGCTTAACTGTTCAACTCTACTCCATTGCTCCTGGAGGGTGGGGCGTTCAGCAGCGATCAATCTGGCGTTGGCCTGATCCATGGGCTCGCGCATCTGTCGGGCCAAATGAGCGACTTGAAGACCTGCGCCAACGCCGATCGCGTCGGCGACTTCCTTGGAGAAAAATTTGTCCCATTTGCGTCATAGCGGGGCAGCGGATAGAAGAATGAAGGAGCGCCTAGTTGTGCAGCGAAGCCATCAATAGCTTGGTGTCGATGGCGGCCCTTGCAAAAGCTGCGGCTTCGTCTACTGCTTCCACGTCGTTTCGGACCAGCCTGTGTTTCCGGCCATCACAGAGGAATCTGAAGGACAGGACTTCCTTCACGCTCTCGGCACAAGGAAACGCGTGATACTTAGCGATCCAAAGGCCCGTAAAGCTCTGCTCGGCAAAGGCCGTCACTTCGAAGTCGCGATACTCGAAAAATTTGGCTGACATGTGGGGGCATCGTTGTTTTTTGGCCGTGATCGTAGCACGGATCAGGCACCAAGCGCCCCGGTCATGGCCCTCGGCGCCGCTCACGCCAAACTGTACATAAATACAGTCCCAATTGGGGCACCCAACCGACGGCTGTTCCGCCGATCATCGCTCGCCCAGTCAGCTGGACCCGACCTCGCGAGCCCCCTTTCCCTGCGTGGCAGCATTCTGTTTCGTGCCATGTCGCCCGTGCGGACGCCCCTTCCCGACGCCTTCCGTGCGTGCCCCTTCTAACTTTTAGGGTGAAGTCCCGCCGCCTTCTTCCGTTATTGAACATGTCGCGGTGATTCAACCTGAGGCCATTGTTGATGGCTGCATGCACATTCAACCAATACCGCCGTTAGAATCGAAAAGTAGCCGTCGTCGATTTCCCTAGGATTTTTCGTGAGCCTCAATCATTCTGTTGCCAAGCGCCAAACCGATAGCACGCAAGCGCCAAGCCATGGCCTTTTGGATGACCGCCACTGGTTGACCCTTCCCATACAAATCAGTGCAGTGCTACTTGATCTCGCCTGGCTGAAGTGCATTGTCCGACTGAGCACGCGCGACGGCTACAAGCTCGCCACCACATTGTTGAAGGTAGACCCTGTAGCGTGTACCTTCATCTTCGACGGATGCCGCACGGACGCCGAGCGGGATTTGCTGCTGACATCTGATGAGATTGCTGTCTCCGCCATTCTGCGCGCTGTCAAGATTGACTTCGTCATCGGAAGGCCAGACCTGATCAATTATCAGGGCGGCCCGGCCTGCGCCGCAACCTTCCCCTCTCACCTCTACCATTTCGAGCGCCGTCGCCATCCCCGTGCACGACCGCAGGTCGCTATGGGTTACCGCTGCGAACTACAGGCGATGGACGACCAGCCTTTGAAGCTAGCTATCGCCGACCTCTCGCTGTCCGGTGTGGGGCTTCGCTCGAAGATTGCGAGTACGGACCGGTTTCCGGTGGGCACCATCTTGCGGAAGTGCAGGCTCGACTTTCGCAACCAGGGCGAACTGGAGTTCGATCTCCAAGTGGTCGGGCACGGTCTCACCTGGGAAGACCAGCGTACCATGCATCACATTGGCTGCACCTTTGTCGCAATCTCGCCTGGTCAACAGACCTTCCTCCAGCGGTTGGTCTACCACATTGAACTGGCGGGCCGCGAATGACCAGGCTGCGCACCAATCCAGCTCCAATCACATGTTCCCGATCCGGACCTACCAAGTGCGTACCTTCGTTCGTCAGAGACCTTGACATTGGTCGTCTGTTTAGCTACATCAGGCCTATAACGAGCCTCATGCTGTAGCTGGGCGCCGTACAGTCACGCGCCGTGGTAGGCGGGACCTCCATGGGCGCCGTAGTGGCCCATCGGTTGTCCTCGTGCTTATGCATCGGACTGTCGACTGGTACTACGGCAGGCGCGCTTAGCGGCCTGCTCACACCGCTCCCCCGCGCGATTGAGTAGCTGGACGGTATAGGTGAGCGACTCCTCGACTACGCAGGTCTTGGTCTCGATTGAGGCGCGCGGGGCAATGGCATGAAGGCCGCGCTAACGCTGCAGCATAGCTGGTGAGTGCCTCCCCGGGGCGTTCCTGGTCCTCCAGCGCCACGCCCATGTTGAAATGGAGCAACGGTTCGCTCGGCAGCTGTGAGATCAGAGCAATACAGTTCAGTCGCCTCGCCAAACCGGCGCGCGTCGCACAGCATGCAGCCCAGGTTGAGATACGGATCCAGGAATGCAGTTGGCCAGTGCCGCGAGACGCCTTCACCCTCACCAGCGCGCGGACAATCAGCCGCGTTGGGATCTTGGCGCCATGCAGCGAATTGGCACTCCGGAGAAGCACCATGTCCTGAAACGTGAAGAGGAGCTTCCGGCGCGGCCCGCGTGTGGGCGTGATGATCCCCTCAGTGACAGCCTGGTGGCCACCGAACGCGGGACGCCCAGCATCGTCTCGGCGTCCTTCAGGGTGTATGTCGGCATCGGTCCGTCACTTTGTCGCCGCTGAAGCTCGCTTGGCTGGAGCCGGCGCCGCAGTGGCACTGCTTCCCAGTCTTCTTGCTCTTGCCCACCGCTGCAGCCGCTGAGGTCGCTGCCTTCGCTCCGCCCTGTTTGCGCTGGGCTATGCTTGCGCGCAGGGCCTCCATCAGGTCTATCACTTCCGCACCCTGCCGCGGTTCACTCCGCTCCTCGCTCACAGCGATCTTCTTGTCGATCGCCGCCAGGATGCGGTCTTTCTCCTCATCCTTGTAGGCCGTGGGGTCGTACCCTTCCACCGAGTTCTGTTCGATCAGCTGTTCCGCCAAAGCCAGCTCCGCTGGCTGGACCTCAGCTTTCTCCACGTGCAGATCCAGCATCGATCGGACCTCGTCAGCATAGAGGAGTTGCTGAAACACCAGGCCCTCGTCGACCGCCCGCACGTCCGGCACGACGGAGGCACAGCAGGACAAGGTCGAGTTGCTGGTCCATGGGCGAGATGGGCAGATCCGCCTGCGCAACAGCTACGGGGACGATCCCCGCAGCGTGAAAGGGTATCGTCAAGCGGATAGGTTGCTTACCCCACAGACCAGGGCGTTTTCGTCACTCTTCTTCGGACGGCCGGATCGTATCGACCAGTGCGTGAAGTCGCGCCGCGTCCCCAGGGGCCTGGTCGCTATACGTCAGTAGGCTCCGCACCTCCGCCATCCTCCACCCAGTTCGGGGCCAAGTCACCGGAGATTGCCCGTTAATGCCTTCGTCCGCAGAACCCTTGGCGCCGGCTCGGCCTGCATCCGCTCTGCAGGACATGGTCGCAGAAAGCTGCGCGGCTTCCGGATCCCGACAATTGAGCCAGTCATCCCACTCCGGTCGCGGCACGATCACAATCCGCTTTTCCTTGCCCGGGGTGTGAAAGCGGTACATCAGCGGGTGCTTGTCCGAATTGATAGTCAGCATGGTGAAGCTGAAAACCTCGGCGCGGGCGTCGCCCGACCACGTGCACTACAAGGCAGCCGCCCTGCGGCGCTCATGATTTACCAAATTATAAAATTGGCGTATTTTAGATAATATTTTCGCTTTTTAAATAATACCTGACAGCTGCAGATTCCTTCTCGATCTGAAATACGCATCCAGCCGTTGATTCATTTTGTTCTGATCACTATAGTTAAAACTGAAACTGGAGGAGTCTTCAATGAAAAAGACCGGATTGGGTGTCGGAGTCTTGCTTGAAACGACAGGCAAAAACACGACGCGAAGGGCACTTCGCAGCTTGCGACGACCTGAACTTTTCCACCTCCTATTCCTCGCCATCGGGATACAGAACGCCCCGGCTCAGGCGGGGGATGGACACAGGGCGGCGACATTGATGTGTGAGCTGATGGATCCCAAGCAGAAGGAACTAGGTACTGTCGGAATCGTTGTTGAAATCGGTAACGGTTCAGGCTGGAATATCAGCGAGAATAGTTATGAAAAGGATGGATTCAAGATCGATCGACTTAGTCACAGTGCAACTTACAAGCCACCGGGTGGGGCGACCCTAGTAGGTTCTTGCCGAAACTACGCACCTCCGACGGAACGGTTATAGAACGGAGCGTTAATTCTAGCGGCCCGAGCGGATTCATCCCGGCCTTCCTAGAAGCTGTATGGCGCGCAGCTCCATTCCTTGAGCACGAAATAGTCGTGCTCGGGCAGTTCGATGGTGCCGGCTTCCGCGGCCACCAGGATTTGTCTGCCCACCCACGCGCCAAGCCGATTGCCGTGCAGCATGAAGAAGAACCAGGCAAACGGATGGCCAACCTTCACATCGAATCGCAGCAGTGCATCCCAGAGGTCGTACACGGTACCGCGCCGCTTATCCATGAACTCTGGCAGCTTGCGAGTCGACGTCCAAGCCGGAATCACAGTGAGGTGGCGCGACTGATCCTCCGGGTTCGCGTAGTCAGACACCTCGAACACCCAATGATCGCTAAGTACCGCACCATGCAATCCAGCGCTCGATCGCTCCCAGTCGGCGAAGAATCGCGCCAGGCGCGACTTCAGCACCCGTTGGTCCGGATGCGCATCGAAGTAGCGGATACGCTGCGCCTCCCCGGTTCGGAGATCGCGAGTGCAGATCACCGATTGCTCCAAGCCAGCTTTCCGCGCCTCGTCCAACTCGGTATCCAGGTGCAAGACTGCCGCCACATCCTCGACCTGCTCGAACTGGTAGAGGCCGAGCCATATGGCATGCGCTCATTCAGCCGCATTCCCTTGCAGCAGGTTTGCTCCAGCAGATCATCGAGTGATCTTGGCTCCGCATAGGGATCGGAGTTAAACACGGCGCGCTCGATGACATATTGGTAGCGGCTGACAATGATCTGGAAGAACGCCGCCGTGCCGATTCCGTAGGGCGCGACCAGGCAGAGGCGCTCGATCTCCGCGTCGGCCAGCCGCAGCGGGCTATTCCTATGCTTGCGCCAAACGGCTACCGGATCGTCGCCTACCGCCGCCAGTTCCGCCTTGACCCAATCGCCATATGTTCCCAGCGAAGTGCCGTCCTGGGTCACCACCAGGCGCTGCGGCGTGGCAAGGGAAAAGCCACCTCGCACATTGCCCAGACGAATGGTGTCCATGGCCATGGCGCGCCGCAATGTGGCGATCAGCTGCCTGTGATCGCGCGAGTCGGACGCGCCGGCGACGACGGTCTCGATCACATCGCGGGAAAATGGGAAAGGGGTGAGATTCAACGGCGCACCTGGTAGACGAAGACTGGCTCAAGTTTAACTGCAGACGCAGCGTGCCAGCAGGATGGGAGCCAGTCTGTAGCGCACGGTCGCTACCGTCCCCCCGAGGGGATTGCCAATTGCCGATTCTTCGCTACTATCCCAAAATACGGATTTTGGGTTCAGTACTTATCCATATTCATCACTCCGATCGCTTTCGACAGATTTTCGGCGTGGGACAGAGCTCTCTCACTCTTGGACGCTGGACAGTCACTGGCGTTGCGGCCCTTATTGTGATGGCTATTCATGTCGGCGCTGATACGAGCCACTACCAAGTAGCTTCGCCGGACGGCCGTGCGCGGAACTCTGATACAGATCACTGGTATCTCACCCTCGAGCCCGTCGCGCAGGATGAACTGGTCCCGCGCGAGCAAGCCCCTTGCTAAGGACTTAATCGCAAGGAAAGTTCCTGGGATCGTGCTAGTCAATACGCTAATTCCATCGCCACGCTCATCTGGAATTCATGTAGGATAAGCCATTTTCCCAACGGAGAAGTTAGATGGCGACTTACAAGCAGCTATTGGCAGAGAAAGAGAAAATCGAAGCTCAGCTGGTCGAAATCCGCACCGCTGAGGTTGCTGACGTGATCGAGAAAGTCCGCGCTCTGATGGCAGAGTACGAACTCACGGCCGAAGACATTGCACCAAAACGCCGCCGCGGCAGGCCCGCAGGCGTGAGCGCGAAGGCCGCTGCCGCCCCGCACACAGCATTGCCCCCGAAATATCAGGATCCCAAGACTGGCGCGACCTGGTCAGGCCGCGGCCGCGCTCCGGCCTGGATCGGGAAAAATCGGGACAAGTTCCTGATTCCTGAGGCCTAACCGGAGCGGGCACCCGCCCTTGGACGGATGAGTGGCGGCATCCGTCCACAGCCCGTCCAGACTGTTTACGGAAGCGCGTGTGCAGCGATTCGCGCGGCCGTCCCATGGCCGCCAGACAGCCCGCACCGCCCCTCCAAGGCCTTGCGCCAATGCGGTTGAGCGAGAGTCGCACGTCACTGACGGCCTGGCTTGGCGCTTCGAGCTGAAGTTCAAATACGTACCCGGCCCGTTACTTTTCCCCAACACCTCCGCCACGTAGTAGCCAATGTGTTTGACGAAGAGGGTCGTTGCAATTGGGTCCGTTGCTATCCTTGCGACCGTCGGCAAGAGCCGACCGCCTCACGACTGACTTAAGTCGCATACCGGCTTCTCCCGTGCGGGGATTCGTCAGGGTGACATTCTCTAGCGCCTTGATTCGCCACTCGCCAACCTGTCGCGTCGGCACGGCAAGGATCAGCGTGCGGGCCCGCCGGATGAGCCGCACCGATCGTGAGGCGGCTCCAGAAGTGAATGACCGCCGCATCGTTGCCGATGGGGATCACGTCGATCAGCTCCTTATCCAGCGTGGAATCGCTGTAGATAGCCGAGTTGATCCTTGCCTTGCAGCGCGATGGGGGGCGCCTGGCCGATGGGGTCTGGAAGGTCCAGAGCCCGAGACCCGCGCGGCCACAGCCGACTTGATTTCGGCATTGCCCAGCATCACCTGAACGTACTCGTCGTCACCCTTGCACATCTCGGGGTGGGCCGGGATCAGCGGGTACTTCAGGGCCTCGCCCAACGGCACACCCTCCTCCCGGAACAGCGTGATGCCCGCGTTTACCCAGCGGTGCCGGGCCGGCGCAGCACCTCCAGGCGCCGGCCGTGGGCCGCGACCACCTCCCGAGGATCGCGGTCTGGCATGGCCTGCCCGCGCATGATTGCCAGATGATGATCGGCACGGTAGGGGCTTTTCGACCGCGTGAAGGAATCCCGCGAGTCTGTGCAGGCGATCAGGCGCGACTGGCGGGGAATCGGAACGCCCGCGCCGCGCTGGCCCTCAAATACGACGACCCAGACAAGCCCGCACCCCTGCGACCAGACCTCGCGCCGGGGAAGTCCGCTTTCGGCATCCATGTCGAACAGGATTAGCGTGCACCGATATCAACCCGCTCGGCGAGGAAGTTCAGGAAGGCACGCACGCGCAGCGGCAGGTAGCCGCCTTGTCCGACAAACACAGCATGGACTTCCTCGACATCGCCCGAATTGAAATCTTCGAGCACCGGCAGCAACCGGCCAGCGGCAATGTCTTCGCGTACTTGGAGGGCGGCTAGGCGAGCGAGACCCACGCCGGCCAACGCCAGACGGTGCAGCGCTTCACCATCGCTGGCCTGTGCGTTGCCGGTCACGGGAACCACGATATCCCCACCATCGTGCCGCAGCGGCCAACCGGGCCGAGCACGCACGTAGTTGGCTCCCTGGCGATTGTGTTGAGCCAGCTCGTCCGGCGTAGCCGGGGTGCCATTGCGCGCCAGATAGTCGGACGCGCCGACGATGACCATGCGAGTCTGGCCCAGCTTGCGCGCCATCACGTTGGAGCTTTTGAGCAGGCCTGCACGCACAGCCACATCGGTGCGCTGCTCCAGGATGTCGATGACTTCATCGGTCAGCGGGATGTCCAGCGTCATGTCGGGATGGCGGTCCAGGAATTCCGAAGCGAGTGGCAGTAGGAAATGATGGCCGAAGGGTACGTTGGCGTTTACCCGCGGTCGCCCGCGCGGCGCCGCGTGCGCGCTGGCGCAGCGCTCCGCTTCATCCAGATCGGCCAGCAAGCGCACACCGCGCTCGTAGAAGGCGCAGCCCTCGGGAGTGAGCTGGAGCTGTCGCGTCGAGCGGTTGATCAACCGTGTCCCAAGACGCTGCGCCATGCGCGAGATCAGCTTGCTGACCGCCGATGGCGTCATCCCGCAGGCGCGGGCAGCGGCCGAGAATCCGCCCAGTTCGATGACGCGCATGAACACTTCTAGTTCGCCGGATCGGTTGACTTCCAGGCGAGCCATGACAGCCTCCTTGATGAATTCAAGTCACAAATGTTTTTCCGCGAGATAGTCTATTCCAATTACGGCGTTGAATTCATTATTCAGCCCTACATAGGCATTGAATTCACTGACATGAAAAACATCTCAAAATCCTCAGCCACAGCGATGCTGGCCCTTGCACTGATAGCCGGCGCATCCTTTCCCGCCGTCCATGCGGTTGCTACCACGTCCACTTGGGTAGCCACGTGGGGCGCCAGTCCGCAGCCGGTCTGGGGATCGGACTTCCTGTTTCCCACCAACGTCCCGACCGTGCTGCGCGACCAGACCGTGCGCCAAGTGGTGCGCGTCAGCCTGGGCGGGCCGCGCGTGCGCATCGTGTTATCCAACGCTTATGGCCGGCAGCCACTCGCCGTGGGCAAGGCCACGGTCGCACGGCCCGTGACGGGCGGCACGATCGTTGCGGACAGCCTGCGCACCGTGACCTTTGGTGGGCGGGAGGCGGCGACGATCCTGCCTGGCGCGTCGTTGGTCAGCGACCCTGTTGCGTTGCCCCTCGCCGCGCTGGAACAGCTTGCAGTGAGCCTGTATCTGGCGGAAGAAACACCGGTAAGCACCTTTCACTGGGACGGCCGCCAGACCGGCTGGATCGTCTCCGGCGACCAGACCATGGCCTCGGCACTCAAGACGAAAAAAAGCTCCACACAGAGCACAACGGCACGCCCGCTGCTGGTGGGAATTCAAGTCGAAGCCGTACAATCGGCGGGCGCGATCGTCGTGATCGGCGACTCCATTACTGACGGTGCCACCGCCAGCCTGGACAAGGACAGCCGCTGGCCGGACTTCCTGGCCGCTCGCCTGGCCCCGCATGGTGTGGCCGTCATCAATGCCGGCATTTCCGGCGCACGCTTGCTATCCGACGGCATGGGTGTCAATGCGCTGGCGCGGCTGGAGCGCGACGCGCTGGCCCAGCCAGGCGTGCAAAGCATCATCGTGATGCTGGGCATCAACGATATCGCCTGGCCAGGCACGGCATTTGCGCCATCAAGTCCTCGGCCGACGCTGGATGGGTTGATGGCGGGGTATCGGCAGTTGGTCGAACAGGCGCGCAGCCGTGGCGTGCGGGTGATCGGCGCAACCCTCACGCCGTTCGAGGGTGCGTTGCCCGGTACGCCACTGGACAACTACTACCACGTCGACAAGGACGCCTTGCGCCGGCAGGTGAACGACTGGATTCGCACCAGCGGCGTGTTCGATGCAGTGATCGACTTCGATGCGGTACTGCGCGACCCCGCCCATCCCGTTCGTATCGGGTCGCGCTTCGACTCCGGCGACCGGCTGCATCCCGGAGATGAAGGCAATCACGCGATGGCCGAAGCCATCGATCTTAAAACCTTGCTGCCAGACCTCGGCGCTTCCGCCGAAGTCACACCGACGACCTCATGGGAGCGCTGAATCATGTTGTTCACCCCGTACCGCATGGGCAACTTGGAATTGCCCAATCGCATCGTTATGCCACCGATGACCCGCTCGCGCGCGGGCTCCGGAAACATCCGCCAAGCTTGAGCATAAGCCTCGGACGCTCATTCGCCAGAGCGCTCTTCTCCAAGAAGCGTCAAAGTGCCCTATTACCGCTCGGGCGTGGGGGTAGTTGTTGCTGGCCTGATCTGAGGTCGTCAAGGACCGCCCTCGCTCGGCCAATCCATGCTCAATGTCAACCGTCACGCCGGCCTGGGCGCATCGTCCGCGTTGACGCGCTGCGCGCCCGTCTCCGCCTCCAGGAATCTCGCGATTTTCCAAACGAGGCTTCGGTCGCCACACTGCGTAGCTGGTAGGTAGGCGAGTTGTTATTTTCTCAGCCGGACCGCGTGGGACACGTCGGGCCTGAGCGGCGTGCTGATTGACGAGCCCGTGTGGCGCTCATCGGCTGTATTAGCTTGTGCCCGTCGCTCGTGGGACAACCCACGTTCAAAATCCGGGACGTACTGCGGATAGCCAACTTCCATGCGGTATTCAATCCACGCGAGGGCAAGATCCAAAGCGCCGTCGGTTACGTTTTGGGCAGCCATACGAGCGCACGCCACGCCCAAGCTGTGGGCGGTACCGGAATTCATGGGTACTTGTTTGCTTTTTGACAAGGTGCCTCCTGCGGGTTGGTGGAGGTCGGCAGGCCAGTTGGAAGAACACACCTTTTGGAGCCTGCGACTATTTCTGCGCCGTCGACGCGCTCCCCAAAAGTTCGCAGATTTCCGAAAAACACAGAGAAAGCTGAGAGAAAAAATACGTAAAAATAGCTATCAATGCGTAAATATGTGATTCCTCCCCAATGACCAACAATCATGGCTTAGACAAGCGTCGCAAGCTGCACTCAGCGCAACCTAAACCGGAAAGAATACACATTTTCAGGAGATCACAATTCTATGTAGCCGCCCTCAATTCACACTTTCGAAATTCCCGGAACTCCCAAAAATCCAGAAAAGCGGAACAGAGGGCCGCGCCGGAAAAGTTGAAACGAGAATGCGGCCAACAGTCAAGTTCCCCTGGCACAGGCGAGCGCGATCCAGGCTGCCTGCTATTACGATGTAGGTCAGCAGAAGGAACTGCATGGCACGTCGCGACAGCAACGCATACGACGCTGCCTACGCGACGAATGCCTCGGATGCTTGCGCAGCTAGGAAGTAGAACCCGGCCCGAGAATAATAGGCAGCCCAGCCAAGGCGCCCCGACAAGCGGCCCGAATACGCCCACCGCCCAAGAGACGGCAATCACCACGACCGCCGTGGCGACCATTCTTATCTCCATTGCTTCAAGCGGGATTTGGGGAAAATTGATGCGAGCATCGTCATCTCTGTCTCTGTGACGCCGCACACGGACTATGCGGCATCTTCGCGCGCCTCGATGCGAGGCACGGGTGCATCCATGCCCCCGCGCCTTCACAACTCGATGATGAACGATCCGATTGTTCTTGACTCGCCAGAACCGATATCGTACATTATCTGGAATGATCGTTCCAGTATGATGGATTGCCATGCGTACCAAAGAATTCGAACCTGATGAAATCGCTGATGCCGCCATGCGCGTGTTCTGGGAGCGTGGCTATGCCGCAACCTCGATGCAAGATCTTGTCGAAGGCACCGGTCTATCTCGCAGCAGCATTTACAGCACTTTCGAGAACAAACAAGGACTCTATCAGCAAGCACTGCGCCGCTACCAGGCCGTGACTACGTCCAATGTGGAGTTGTTGGCTGGTCCTGGCTCCGTCAAGGATTTGGTCCGGCAGTTGCTGATGCGCATCGTGGAGGATGAGTTGGGCGATCCGCAGCGGCGGGGCTGCCTCGTTGCCAATGCGACACTAGAACTGGCAGGCCATGATGACGCGGTCGCCGAACTGGTGGCACACAATTTCCAGCGTCTGCAGAGGGCACTGGAAAAACTGATCGTCCGGGGACAGCAATCGGGCGAGGTCGCCGCCGAGAAGAGCCCGCGTGCGCTGGCCCGTTTCTTCGTCAACACCATGCAAGGGCTGCGGGTATTGAGCAAAGGCAGTCCCGCGCAGCAACGTCGCCATTGCCTACTGGATGTGATCGACGTGGCGCTCGACACGCTGTAGCGCCCACCCGGCATCCCGGCGCATCGGTGCGCGCCGAGATGCCGGGTTTTTGTTTGGCCAAAATTGGAATGATCGTTCCCATTAGAAGTTCTTCATCCACCATCAAGAGGAGTTCACATGAGCACTGGCCAAAGCATCACCATCGCTGTCCTCGGCACCGGCCTGATCGGCGCCCCCGTTGCGCGTAACCTGCACAAGCAGGGGTTCAGAGTGCATGCCTGGAATCGCACCGCCGCCAAGGCACAGGCTCTGGTGGCCGATGGCATCCTGGCATTCGACAGCCCGGCCGATGCACTGCGTGGTGCCGACATCATCGTGACCGTGCTCAAAGACGGCCCCAGCGTCCAGGAAGCCCTGCAGGCCGCCGCACCGGCCTTGAACAAGGGAGCCATCTGGCTGCAACTGAGCACGGTCGGCATCGAGAGCATCGAAACCCTGTCGGCATTGGCCGAACAGCATGGGCTGGTCTTCTATGACGCCCCCGTGCAGGGCACCCGTCAGCCGGCCGAACTGGCGCAACTCATCATTCTGGCGTCCGGTCCGGTCGAACAGCGTGCAGCCGCGCAGCCCGTCTTCGACGCCATCGGCAAGCGCACGCTGTGGGTATCGGAGCAAACGGGTGCCAGCAGCCGCCTGAAGCTCGCGCTCAACAACTGGGCCTTTGCACTGACCCACGGCCTAGCCGAGAGCCTGGCGCTTGCCAAGGGGCTGGGCGTCGATCCGGCGCTGGTGGTGGATGTGGTCACGGGCGGGCCGATGGACAGCGGCTATTTCCAGGCCAAGGCCGCCGCCATCCTGGCCGAGAACTACACCGCCAATTTCTCCATCGTCAATGCGGTGAAGGATGCCCGGCTGGTGGTCGATGCCGCCGCCCAGGCCGGCGTGCAGGTAGATGCGGCGCAGGCCGGGCTCTGGCGCTTCGAGCGTGCGCTGGAAGCCGGGCACGGTGACAAGGACATGGCGGCGTCCTATCTCGCATGACCTGCATGGGAACGACAACAGCAAGAGCATCCACGATCATGAAACGTCCACAGCAACATCTGCGGCAACCACTGAGGGGCTACCCGTCTGGTTCGCGATGACAGGCTTCCTCGCCATCATGATCGAGACCACGCCGGCGGGCCTGCTGCCGCAGGTCGGCCAGGGCCTGGACGTTTCCTAAGCCCTGGCGGGCCAGTTGGTGACGCTCTATGCGCGTGGCGGCGATCCCAGTCATCGCCGCCACGCGCAATTGGAACCGCAGGCCGTTGTTCCTGCTGGTCATTGGCGGCCTGATAATGTTCAACATCATCACGGCCTTGTCCGCCCACTACAGGCCGACCTTGGCCGCGCGCTTCGTCGCGGGCATGGCGGCCGGCGTCGTGTGGGGACTGCGGGCCGGCGATGCGCGGCGCAGGGTGCCCCCGCATCGGCAGAGGCGCGCGATGGCGGTGCCGGTTTTCTCCGCCGGTTCGGCGCTGGCTGTGCTGCTGGGCATTGCGACGTGGGGCCGACGCTTGGCAATCCATGCTAGTGACGATCTGTGGGCGGTGTGCTGCTCGAACGCCCCGGGACCGACGTCATTCCCGTGGACGATGGCGGTGCTGTCGCTGCTGGGCCTGTCGGAGGTCTGGTCGGCCAGTGGGCACGGCTTCCGGCCGGGCGGCGGCGTTGCGGCATCTTGATCGAATGCATTCCATGGCGACGATCGCGATGAACACGTGGCGCGACGTGGCGCTGATCGCTCTCTTGCCGGCGATCTGAGGATCGACCTATCTGGTTACTTCGAAATGGTTACCACCGGATCGGCACTCCACGGCAGCGCTCATCCGTGCTCTGCCAGCTTGCTGCGCACGCACTAGGTGCCAGCCCTTCAAGATTGGCTGCGCCTGCTGGTGCTGGGCGCACTTCTTTCAGGCTGCTGGCGAGCGTCTTCGCCGTGCAGCAGACGATTGCGCGGCCCCGACAGTGAGAGCCCTATTTCATTCGACGTTTTTATATTTCAAAGGATATTCTCATGACCAATCCCATTCAACGTGCCATTGAATCTCGCACGTCCGTCAATCACTATCAACTCGGCCGCCCCTTGAGTGATGAGGTCATCACGTCGTTGGTCGCCCAGGCCACTCAGGCGCCTTCTGCCTACAACATGCAGAACTGGCGATTCATCGCAGTGCGATCGGAGGACGCCAAGGTCCGCTTGACATCGGCGGCCTACGGGCAGTAGAAGGTGGTCGATGCTTCGGTCGCATTCATCGTTTGTGGATTGCTGGCCGCGCATACACAACTGGCTGCCCCGCTCCAGCCCAGCGTGGATGCAGGCATCATGGCACAACACACGGTCGATGGATGGGTGGCCCAAGCCAGTGCTTCACATGAGCGCGATCCCGTTTTGCAGCGCGACGAAGCCATCCGCTCGGCTTCGCTGGCGGCGATGACATTGAAGTTGGCTGCACAAGGTATGACGTTGGGCTCGTGCGCGATGGTGGGCTTCAATGCAGCAGAAGTAAGCCGGGAATTCAATCTCGATGCCACCGAACTTCCCGTCGTCATCGTGACGGTCGGTTATCCGGCGGCTGGCAACTGGACGCAGAAGCCGCGCAAGCCATTGTCTGAAGTCCTCAACATCGTTTGAGGATTCGGAGATAGACGAGGTCGACTAGAAGCACTGACACCTTAGACATAAGGCCTACCGCTGTCAAAGACAACGATACCGCCTCCGCTCTGCCTAGCGAGCTTGCCGTCCTGCGTTAAATAGCCCTCCTGGCCCAACATGAGGGCGATGAACAAGGGGTCCTGCCCTCCCCGCTTCGGCTCTTCCGTCAATCGATGGCTGGAGCGTGTTATGCACATTTTTTTGATTGCATGGAACGCGCCTTGCGCGGTATTGGGCGGGCCTGGGCCTATTCTAGAATCGGGGCTTCGGCACTTCCCAGGCCTTCCAAGCTCAGTAGGAGACAGTGATGAAACCAGTCAGAGAGATTTGCCTTGGAACAGTCGGACTACTTGCCGCTCTGGGCAATGCTGTTGCCTGGGGACAGGTGAACAGCGTGCTGGCTGCAACGGATGGCGTGCCACCGATCAGCCGCACACAGGAACCCCCGATGCCGCCTGAAGTACCTAGCGATCGGGCAAGACTAACCGACAGCGCAATCACAATGAAGGTAAGAGCGCAGCTTCTTGCTGCCGGGCTTCGATCGGCCCGGATTCGGGTGAGTACCGAAAACGGCATTGTGCACCTCGACGGCAAAGTGCCAAGCGACGCAGAAAAGCTGACGGCCTTGAACTCGGTCCGTGCAGTGGAGGGCGTGCAATCTGTGGTGGACGGCCTCGAGGTAGAGAAGTAGCCATCACACGTATCGGGGGCACACGCCTCACAAGAAAAGCGCCCCGCCGAGCAGGGTTGGAACGACGAGGCGAAATCGGCGGCAGGATCATGCGGCCCCGCCCCCGAGGGGGTAGATGCTCCTACAGCACGTCGGTCATAGCGTTAACTCCGAAGGATTGCTTTGTCTTCGAATTCCAAGAATGCGATGGCCGCGCCCCAGGTTTTCAAAATCCAACCAGCGCGCACGACACGTTCAGCGTAGGAGAGGCATGTGAAAACTGCCATCGGGCACCGTCCTACCTAAAGGACAGCACCTATCGCGTAATTCTGGTATTTGGCCCACGAGCTGCTTGTTCGGCCCGCTGGATGGGATTGGAAACTTCTGTAGGACGGATCAATTCCCGCTAGGCACGCGCAAGGGCGTCTTCGACAGCCGCGCCGCACGGGTCGGCAAAGCGCAGCGTGCCGGCGCAGGCCACAAGAATCCCTTGATCTGCCTGGCGAGCGTGACGGTGCCGATGCCGGCCGCGGCATCGACGGGGTTAGTGGGCGCGCGCTGGCCCACGGCGCCCGTTAGCTCACGTCAATGGCGTGGCCGAGCAAGGCGACCCCGCCCGGGACTCGGTTGGCACCGGGTCGGATGGATGGCCGCGCGATCACGGCCGGCGGCACCAGCAGCCGGAGCAACTTGTGCTCTGGTCCACCACCTCCAGCCACCAGCCTTCAATCCGCATCCTGATACCGGCGTGGTGGCCAGCACCGAGCAGGCTGAGCCACTCCAGGTGAGTAGTGCTGGCGGCTACCACTGCGGGAAAACGCAGGCCGGTGGCATGCAACAGGGGCAAGGCGACCTGCAAGCGCTGGTGGAACGAGGAGGTTGGCCGCGTCGAGCAGGCAGCTACGGCCCTTGCCTGCGAATGGGACGACGAGATGGCTGGTAGAGCGCAGGACGTGGCCCTACACTGAAATGACCGCAAGGCTTCGGACCAGCACCGGCACTTACGGTTTCGCAATGCCAATATTAACCTTTCATCTCATCCTTCTCGGGGGTGCTGCCAACGAGTTCATTCGGATTCAGGCCACCGGTAAGTATGCCACCTGCCACCTGCGCGCCTGCTACCGCAGTCGGGAAATCGATGCCGCGGCAACGGACTTTTTTGAGGCGTTTTGCCAAATTCGCGAAACGCTGGAGTCAGAGCGACTGTTTCCGCTCTGCCACGGAGCCAGCCTGGACGTGTATTCCATCGGTTCCATCCGCAAGATGGATAGCGGACTGCGTGCCTATCGCCTCACCATGGGTCGGCAGGTCACCCCGTTCGACATCGTAGAAACGTTCGGCTGCGAGACCAAAATAACCCAGGCGACTGTGGCGGAGCAACGCGATTACTATTCGCAATGGCTCGAATCGACGGCATGAGATCGTCGATGTGGGGGACTTGGTATGTACACACTTTTCGTTCCGCTCGGTGGCGGCGCGCCAGACGAGCTGATCCAGTTCGAGCCGAGCGAGGAATTCGAGGTCTGTCGCTTGCGCGCAACCTATCGTGATCAAGTCATTGACCTGATGGCGCCTGACTATTTTCAAGCGTTGCGCCAGGTCCGCAGCACTATGGCGTTGATGGGCTTATGTCCGCTTTGCTACGGCGCGAGTCTGGATGTCTACTACATTCCCAACGGCGAGCAAGTCGGCAAAGGATTGATCGTGCACCGGCTCGTGATAGGACGCGAAGCCAGCGAAGCCGACAGGCTCGATACCTTTAGCACCGGCCCTGACGTATGCCCCGCGACGGTGGTCGACCAGCAGAAATACTACCAGCAGTGGCTGCTGAGCCTACGCACATAGCAGCATCACCCAGGCTGTGCTCGCCGGACTCTCTTCGTATTGTGCCTCGGCGACTTTCGCGAATTCATCGGGTTCGTCCGATCGCTTTAAGAATCGAATGGCCGCGGTGCGTGATGCGAGGGAAGGCTTGGCCAGAGGGACTTCTCTCCAGCATCACGAGTTGGTGATACTGAAGGGAGTCAAGATCCACAGGATCCAGGTCCAGCGGATCCCGTTCCTCTCTCAGTAGGATCAATGTGGCGAATTCATGAGGACTCAGCATCCTTGTCTCCGGTGCTTTTCACGTTCGGTCTGCTGGGGGAGCTTCAACGGCCATCGCCGCGCCGGGCACTTGATCCGTGCGGTTGAGACTGCGACCTCTTTGCAAGGTCTTGATCACCGGGCACCAACCACGCGCCGGGAGAATTCATTCAATACTGCCCCATACAAATGATCAAGGCGTGACATTATTTTTTAGCTGGTACACGCCAGAATCGACGTCCACGTGCGCAAATCGCCAGGCGGCACCGTCCCTACCCCAACGCGTATGCTTGCGCACCGCGTCCTTGAAAATGCGCATTCCTGCAACCTAGTCAACCGCCAGATCGCGCCTAGCCATGTGCACGCAGATCCGCCCCGGCCAACAGCGCGAGGGAGATACGCGTGCGACCGCATCCAATGGATAGACCCGTCTGGGCGTCCGGGCGGTCGGCCTTGGCCCACGGCGCCCGCTCAGCCCGGTCCGGCTCATACTCAACCCACTCGGAAATGCTCCGCCGCCTGCAAGTCGCTTACATCTACCACATGCCTCTTGAGTTCCGGCGCGCCGCTGCCATGGTGTGGATCCGTGTGCAAATGACCAGGGAAGGCTGGGCCTGAACGTCATCGCCCACTACGCAATAATCTGTGACTGCGACAAAGCCGCAATCACAGCAGGCAAGAACGGGAGTTTGGATCGGGAGCGCTGCCTATGAACGGAGCGAACGCCGAAGTCAAATCCCGCGTGAAGCTAACCCCAGTGTGGGGTATCAGTGCGGTAGGGCAATGCATAGAGTCTCAAGCCTAGAAGCTGCCTCAGGCCCGACACCTACGACTTATAGAAATGAGAATCATCTCCACCCAGGAGGCAAGTGGAAGCCCGCCCTAGGGGAATCCACGTAGGTCTTGGACGTCAGCCATGCGCAAGGCGCCGGCGTATGGAACCGACAGCTCGTGTCGGCGCCCTTTTGCACACCTTTATTCGATTCGCTGTCGGGGCGACGAATCGAGCGTGCAAGCCGTTCCCTTATAAAACGCCGGCCGTGAGTCGGCTCGATGTCGTTCGAGTCTCCCACAACGAGGAGACATGGGGGGTCAGCGTGTATCGAATCATTCGGCATTACCAGAATGGGGAAAAACGGGTCCTCAAGAATGGCGTATCGCTAGAGGAGGCTGAGGCGCACTGCCGTAGCTCCGAGTCTTCCTGGAAGACCGCGACTCGCCGCGAGGCACATGTGCGGACGGCGCGTAAGGGGCCGTGGTTCGATGACTATGAAGAGGTCAAATGAGCAATCGGTCCCCTAGATCAGTCACCCTTGCCCGCGTTCCAAACCGCCTGCATCGCTTCCATGCGCCGCGCCGCCTCGGTGGTCACGTAACGCGTGGTGGTGTCGAGCGAGGCGTGGGAGATGTGGGTGTGCCGTAGCCAGTGCGTACTGTCCGCCGCCAGCCGCGCCGCGCGGGCCGGCAAGGCGCAGCGTGCCGGCGCAGGCCGTCATGAAGCCCTTGATCTGCTTGGCGAGCGTAACGGTGCCGATGCCGGCGGCGGCATCGACGAGGTTAGTGGCGCGCGCGCCCAGGTCGGTGGCGTGGATAACCAACCACTGTCAGATTTAGTCTAGGCGATTACATATCATTCATGCGCGAGTGAACCTGGCCTTCGTTTCCGGCATCTCGAACTGGTTTTTGGAGATTCGCCGAAGACAGCTTCCGCCATTGGTTTCGAAGTCCAGCACTGGGTAACCTTCAATCCGGCGCTCATAGACAGCGACATCGTGGATTGTTCCAGTATTGACGTGTTGGACTTTGAAGGAATCCACTTGCTTTCTTTCAATCATAACGCCCTCCGTGCGGTCTACTTGCAAGTCAGATGTTGCTTATGCCACCGATGCTGGGTTTCTAGCTACCGGCGGCCCGTTGGTTCCCTCCAGGGACACTCAGGGAGACTAAGCAGATTTCCAAGCTGGAGGCCATCGTTCTCCATCTTGAGATATTTGTGACCATCGTGAAGAGCGACGATCACATAAGTGGAGTAACCACATTCATCGGTCACGTAAAAACTTAAGGTGCCGCTTTCAATCCCAGCGATGGCCGCAGCAAGACTTAATATCCAAGGGCGCCCGTCCCAATTTACACCGCCGATGCTGAGTATGCGCTCATGCGCGCCCTGGCGATCGGCCTTTCTAATGCACCGGATGCGATGTCTGGCGGCCATAGTCGTTTCCCTTTCAATTGGACTGGGATCACTCCTCTTGTTACGCGCTTGCAGCAACGTGGTTGCTTTAGAAAATCACCTACCAACGTCCAGCGGGTCCGGTGGTCGATTCATTTACGCTTCCCTTCAGGCCATGCAAGGCTATGTTCTTTGCCTCGGTCAGTACGAGCCTAAAAGTTGAGAACCGAGTCGTACGGACTCCTGCTATTTAGAGTTCCATAATGCACATTGGTCCGTTCATGCCATTCCCCTCGTCGGTGGGGATACCACTTATGTGGGGTAGTCGTGAATTCAGGAAGTCAGGCCGTGCCGGGTCAAGTTGAATACGAGGGCGCGATCCGCCCTTAGCAGACCCTTGTGTTCCGTTGCGAGGCGACAGGGGATTTCAGAGAGATGCCGGGAGTCGATAAGAGGCGCTATACGGCGGTGTGTGAAATATTGCCTTGGGAATCAGGATGTTACGCCCTCCCCTTTTCATCATCCACCAAACATCGTGAAATGAAGTGGTACATTTCCGCACACGCTGTGCGATGCCTGCGTCGACCGTGCCTGAAGCCCGACTGGCTACCACCCGGTCGGGCATTTGACGGGGTGCTACGCTTGGCAGACACGCTCGCTGGTGGTGTCAACAGGATAACGATCGCATGCGTTGTCCCCTAAGCGGCACATCTTCGAGATTCCAGTTCACGAGTATTGCGGCGTGATGTATTCCACAGCTGGTGGCTATGCGTGTTCTGTTTCGTGATCTAGACCCGGACGTCGCGACGGCGCTGGCGTTGGCATTCGCCACGGAGCCGTTGGTCGACGTGTTGTGTGAAGACATTTTCGCTTCCGGCGCGGCGGACGCTTTTGCCAGCCCGGCTAACAGCCATGGCTGGATGGATGGCGGGATCAATCTGGCCTACATCCAGCGCTTCGGCGACGATTTGGAGCGGCGGCTGCGGTTGATGATCAGGCAGGACCATGCCGGATTGCTGCCGGTCGGCCATGCGCTAGCGATTAAGACCGACGCGGCCGACATCCCCTGGATGATCAGCGCCCCGACGATGGAAGTGCCGATGGCGGTGCCTCGTAGCCAGAATGCCTACAAGGCGTTCAGGGCGACGCTGCTGCTGGCACGGCAGCATGGTTTTGAAACCCTGCTGTGCCCGGGCTTCTGCACGCTGACCGGTCGCATGGAGCCGGAAGAGACTGCCATCCGATGCGGTGGGCTTGGGATGAGGTAGCGGCTCAATCGGACTGCTCATGGGCCAAGTGCAAAGTAGGATACATGAGAACCGGTTGACGGGGTTTTCATGGCTGGTTATGGCTTTGGGGAGTTTCAAGCATTGATGGACCTTGAAATTGTCACAGTGGCAGTGACTCGTTGGTCGGCAGACGACCATTTCTTCGGACCGGCCGTGCTCTGTATCTGCCGCGTAAGGGCTCAAAAAAACTATGCCTAACCTTGCATATATGGGTTGGGCGATATTGAATGAACTGGTAATTCCCCCCTCCTTTTCGAGAGCGTCCGGGATCTCACGCTACTCGCTCACGCTGATCTCGACCCTTGGCAATCGCACAAGCATGGCCGTCCGACGGCAGTGGCCGCGCGGCCGGCCAATTTCAGGAGTGCATGATGAACCCATCTCCCCCCGAACGATTCACCGCCGCACAACAGGCCAACGTCGCTGTGATGTTTGGCCTGGTGAACAAGGCCGTCGATAGCTTCGAGAGACTGGTTGAGCTGAATCTGCAAGTCACGAAATCGACGATCGTAGAGGTGCAGGAGAACTGGCAGATTGCCTTGTCCGCCAAGGGTCCGCAGGAGTGGCTTGCGCTGCAGGCCGGCCTGATGAAGCCCGTCGGCGAGAAGGTGCTCTCCTACAACCACCGCCTGCGCGAAATCGGGGCGGGCACCCAGGCCGAGTTCATCAAGGTGTGCGAGGCGCGGTTTGAAGCGTACATTCGCCGCATGGGGGAGTCGGTCGATGAGCTCGCCAGCAGCGCCCCGGCTGGTTCGGAAGGCGCAGTGAGCATCCTGACCTCGGTAATCGCCGCAACCAACAAGTTGTGTGAGTCGATGTACCAAACCGCGAAGCAAACGATCGATGCCGCAGAGCAGAGCTTTAGCACCGCGAGCAACACGGCATCCAAAGCGGCTAAGCAGGCTGTCGAGCACACGTCGCGTACCGCCAAGACTTGACCGCGAAGTCAGCCATGCACCGACTGAGCGGCCTCCACACAGCGCTGTTCCGTTTCGTGGATGAACTGGCGCACGAGTGGATAGACCTGCGTCGCCCATCGCCGGCCAGCGAACACGCCGTAGTGCCCGACGCCGGTCTGGACATAGTGGGATTTCAGATTGGGCCGTAGCTCGCTGCACAACTCCTGCGCTGCCTCGGTCTGCCCAACCGCGCAGATATCGTCGTCCTCCCCCTCGACCGTCAGCAGCGCCGTGTGCCGAATGGCGCGCAGGTCCACGTGCCGCCCAGAGACGGTCAGGCAGCCTCGCGGCAGGGCATGATGTTGGAACACCCGGCTCACGGTATCGAGATAGAACTCGGCGGGCAGGTCCATCGTCGAAAAATAGTCGGTATAGAAGGCCCAGATCGCCTCGGCTTTGGCCGTTTCACCATCCAGCTTGTACTGGTAAGCCTGGATCAGCGAGGCAATATGCCGATCCATGTTCATGGACAGGAATGCGCACACCTGCACGAAGCCGGGGTAGACGCGCCGCATTGCTCCTTCGAAGCGTGCTGGCACGGTGTCAATCAGGTTGGTCTCGAACCATGTGAGCGGGGTGCGCACCGCCAGTTCATTGATGCGAGTCGGATTGATGCGCGGATCGACTGGCCCGGCCATCAGCGTCATGCTGCGCGGCAGCGCGGGATCGCGGTCTTCGGCCATCAGCGCGACCGCAGCCAAGGTGGCCACCGTCGGCTGGCAGACTGCCACAACGTGCATTCCAGGGCCGAGGCAATCGAGCAAGCTGATCAGTTGGGCGACGAAGTCGTCAAAGCCGAAGGGCCCGCAGGACAAAGGTATGTCGCGTGCGTTATGCCAATCCGTGAGATAGACATCATGGTCTGCCAGCATTGTGGCCGTCGTGGCGCGTAGCAAACTGGCGAAATGGCCGGCCAGAGGCGCGATCAGCAGCACGCGCGGTTGTCCAGGTACAACGTCCCGCCTAAAATGCAAAAGGGAGCAAAATGGCGTGGTGTGCACCACCTCTTCGCTCACCGCAACCCTTTCACCACCGGCACCGTTAGCTCCGACAGCGGGGATGTCAAAGGGCGGGCGCTTGTGGCGCAGGCGCACGAGCGAACTCCATTCCAGGAGCGTGCACCACTCCCGTGCGAATGCGGACCCGGAGGCAAGCATCGGCGACGCAGCGCAAGATGCGGCCGCATCGTCGGTCGCAGCCTGCAGTGGGGCTAATAGGTCGGCCAGCATCTGGTACGCTTGGTAAATCATGGGGTGACTCACAAAACGCAATTCGGCAGCCACGCTGCGATACGCATGACTTGGTGTCGATATTACTAAGTCACTCCTTTATCTCGCAGAGTTCGCCATGTCAAGGACAACCCTGACCATCAACAGCAGAAACTATGGCGCGTGGTCGCTGCGCGGCTGGCTGCTGGCGAAATTCAGTGGGCTGGAATTTGAGGAGATCCTGGTGCCGGTGACGGACGCTGCCAGCCGCGCGGAACTATTGCTGCTGTCGCCGTCGGCCCTTGTCCCGCGGCTGGAACATGAGGGTGTCACTGTCTGGGATACCCTAGCCATTGCCGAGTATCTGAATGAAGTACGCCCGGAGGCTCGGCTTTTGCCCGAAGACAGCGTTGCCCGTGCCCGTTGTCGGGCGATTTGCGCCGAAATGCACTCGGGATTCAGCGCCATGCGCGCGGCGTTGCCAATGAACCTGCGCGCTCACCGTCCCGGTTTTAAGGTCTGGACACGCGCCCAGAGTGATATCGACCGGATCACCGCCATCTGGCGCGAATGCTTGTCGGCATATGGCGGGCCTTATCTATTCGGAGCGCGCACCGTGGCCGATGCCATGTACGCGCCAGTCGTCACCCGGTTTCGCACCTACGAGGTCAAGCTCGATGTGGTATCGGAAGGCTATTGCCGCACGATCATGGCGTCGCCGGATATGTTGGAATGGATATCGGCGGCAGGGCGGGAGCCCGAAGAGATCAACGAGCTGGATATGGAGTTCTAAGCGGCTAGGATGCCTGTCAGGCAAAGAAGAGCAGCATGGCCATCGACTCGGTGTTTGCGTCGCAGGCGCTTTCGCAATGAGCGTTCAGCAAGGGCGGGCCTCCTGCGCCTGCTCGGCGCCCTCGCCGTCGGCATCCTGCCCGCTGCACGGCCATTCTCTATCTGACGCGAGCCTTCCTCCTGACGCCCCTGCGCATCCACGAGGGTTGGCGCGCGCCGTCCAGCTCCTGAGTAGCGCCGCGCGAGCCTGCTGGGCGGCGTCGAATAGGCTCGTACGGCGGCTGTCTCCCGCTGAGAGTAGCAGTGCGGCGAAGGGGGCGAACGAGCATCAATACTGGTAGTGCAGCGAAAGATCGACGACGGTATTGGTCGCCTTCTGCGTGATCGGACTGTGCGCTGCCGAGCCCGTGAGTTGGCCGATCGCGATGTCGCCAGTGACAAACCAATGATCCCGAAAGAACCAGATCGCGGAGATGCCCGCGCCGTATGATTTGAGGCCTGCATCGGCCTTGTATTGCGGATAGCCCGAGCGCGTCGCCTGAGCCGAGGTGACGCCGAACCACCGGCTCATGTAGCGTGCATCACCGAAGGTGATGGTAGGGCCGGCGAGCCAGAAAAAGCGCTCCGAGCTGCCGGGCAGCGGCAGGTAGGCGCCGATATCGCCGATCCAGCCGTCGGTGCCGCCCAGACTGCGCCGTACATCGACGCGCACCACCAAAGGGAATGCCGCCGACACCACATACTCGCCGAATAGCTTAGTCTCAACCGCGAAATTGATGTTGCCTAGTCCATTGAGTCGGCCGGGATCGTCGGCCATACGGCGGCCCAGGTTGTAGCCTATGGCCACCCCCGAGCGCCAGTGATCCGCCCGCAGCAGATTCACGCCGACGCCCTCACCCGTTGAAACAAATAACAGGTCGCGATAGCGGATATCGAAGCTGGGGCCCGCAAGCACGTGATAGCGCTGGGTACCTTCGTAAACCGGTCGCAGGCTGGCGGCCGCTCCGACCTGGACCTGCCATGCGGGCACCTTGGCCTCATAGAGTTTCATCAATGGGACACCGGCTGAATATTGCCACTCGGCCAGAGGCGACGGTGTCTGCGCGTGAGCGCTCAAAGCGGTAACGGCCGCCAGCCCGATCAGCAGGGCGGCAGGCCACCGGGCCGCGGTTCCCGTCGGCGCTGCTGTTGCTGCTGTTGGCGATGGATTGCTGTAATCCGCCATTCTTCCTCCGTCACCGGGCGGATTGGCCGCACAAAGCCTCGCCTGTTGCCGACGGGCTCAATCGAGAGTCGGCGCCCGGGGCAAATGGCACTCAGGTATTTCTTCCTGCTTTGGATGCCACGCTTACTTTGCATTAAGACTACAAAATCCTTGCGGCTTTTTCAAAGTGCCGTGCTCAGTGACAACGCGGTCACGATGACAATCAAAGCCAAACTTATTGTCACGAAGTTGCTCAAGCGCCCCCGGGGTTCGAGTGAAACTGAAGAGGGTGTCGTGCATCTGGATGACAGCGCTCAAAATGATCTGGAGAAGCTGACAGCCTGGAAGGCGGCCCGCGATCCGCCCGTGGGCGGAGACGGATCGTCTGCTTTTTTTGCCCACACCAAGCACGGGTATCCCTCGACGGCGGACTGGAGTCTATCTAGCACCTCGTGACCCGACGTGTCTGCGGTGGCAGCTCGCCGAACGCATCGCGATACACCTTGGCGAACTGGCCAAGGTGCCTGAACCCCAAACGTATCGCAACTTCAGCAACCGACGCAGGATCGCCGTGGAGGAGGTCATTGCGCACGCCCTCCGGCCTAATCCGCTTGAAGTACGCCATTGGCGTGGTGCTCTTGAAGGTGGCGAATCCCACTTGCAGTGCGCGCGTATGCTGGCCGCCGTGGCCATCGCCGTCACCCTGGCTCTGTCATCGCCAAAACACAACTGCATCATCTGCATCACGGCACGGCCCAGTCTCACCCCATCCGATTCCGGGGAGACCTCTGCCTGGAATATCACCGGACGCGTCACCGGTGCTTCCAGCAGGGTCGATAGGCGCCGCGTGATATCGCTCGCGCCGACCAGCAGCATGTCGTAGCTGCCCGCCTGCCATTGCCATTGACTGACCTGCGTCGCATCCAGAACGGCGCATGCGCCTGCCGACCAGGCGCGCTCCTTTTTTCCAATCCGGGCCCGCAGGCCGCCCTCGTGCAGCAAAACGAGTGCGTACCCGTCGAACGGACTGTCTAGCCGAAATCGGACACCGGTTGTCGTCTGAATTTGATGCGTCACCGCTCCCCCGGCGAGACTCGACGCAAGCCGCACGTCAAACTGATCTCCCCTCCCCGATTCGATCGCGACGTTGCCCCGGATCGGTCGCAAACGCGCCGCAAATTCGTCGGCGTCGCTTGCGATAACCGTCTCGGCATGAATATCTGATCTCTCCGTCATCTTTGCTCGCCAATTACCCGCCCAGCCGTGGCGAATCGCAAAGGCGCTGCGCATACTTGAACGATGCGCTTGATTCCCATCATTTCCCCCTCACTCCCTGAAACCATCATATTCTGCCAGAGGTTGTAAACTGAAGACATTCACATGGTATCGTGATTGAATCGATAAAAAGAGTGGAAGCCGATTAAGAGGCTATTTGCTCACTTCATGAAAGTCGCATTTTTGGGAAATTCCGGCAAGGAAGTCGATGCCGGGAAGCAAAAGGGGAGGAGTTGTGAACGGGCAGCTTAGGGACATTCTTACGACACTACCGAAACTTTCGGTTTCTCAGATCCAGGAGCTTCAGGCGATTCAGGCGATCCAGGCGATCCAGGCTACGATCATTGTGATGCACGCCAAAGGCATCCCACAGCAGTCCAGCGAAAACACCAAACACTCAACAGGCGATCACCGCCGCGATCAACCGCTAGCTGGCTTCCATGGCTATCGGGGCGTGTGGCAGCATGAACTTGCTGCGCCCGAGACACTCAGCCGGCCCACCCCTCTAATTCAGGCAGCGCATCATGCTTCGATCACACCCACTAGACAGGACTTGACCGAACGTCAACACGTCGTACTCGCCCTGGTGCTGGAGGGACTGCCCGATAAGCTCATCGCGCGCCGCTTGAGCTTGGCGGTGAATACCGTCAAGCAACATGTCGCCGCCATCCTGAAGCGCCTTGGCGCTCGCAACCGCTTAGAGCTTATATCGAGGATGAAGCCATTCCTTGAAGACAATAGCGACGCGTCCGTCAGCCCAACGAGCGACATACGCATTCAACCTGTCGGCGCGACACTGAGCTGCACATTCGAGAGAAAGGCCCACGGCCTCACGAACCGCCAGGGTACTGTGCTGCGCCATTTGCTCGATGGCATGTCCAACAAGGAAATCGCGCAAGGTCTTGGTCTAACGGAAAACACCGTCAAGGAACATGTTTCTGCCATTCTTCTCCAACTTGGTGCATGCTCGCGACTACAAGTCATTTCCCAAATGCGACAACGCAGCGTGGCGCCATCGTCCTCCGCAGATCAACTTAATATCACTTAAGCGTATTAAATAACAATTTAACGCAATATCTTCTACCGCCCCTCTCTTGGCGTAGCTTTGATTTCAGTGCAATATGCGACGGCTCGCGAGTTCAGCAGCGACGCCGGAGATCATGCCAAAGTTATTGATTTTTTGAGGTTAGCTGTTCGCTTCTGCTTGGCGTATCGTGTTTGGCCCAATGCACGGGAGGCGCAAGAGATGCAAGGCTGACAGAGCACCTTTTTGGGTGCGCGCGAGGTGCCGCGTGAACTCGGCAGTTTCGAATTGCAGACGTTCTTCACATACAGCCACGCCGAGCACGAATTGATCGGACGACGGCACGACCCAACGATGAAGCTGGGCCTGGCGCTGCACATTGGCTTTTTACGCATGAGCAGCTGCCTATTGGATGCGTTCCGTATCCAGCCACCAGTACTGCTTCGCCACCTCGGCACGGAACTCGGCATCAATACGCCGGATCTGGCGTCCTTGCGGGCGCTCTACGCGCGTGGGCGAACGCTCTCCGACCATCAACTGCTGGCCTGCCAGACGCTCGGGTTTCGTTGGATAACGGTTCAACGTCGAGCCCTTGCGCGGGCGCTGCGTGACGAAGTGCTGCATTGCGCCGATCGGGACCGACTGCTGTCATATGCGCACCAGTGGCTGTATCGGCATCGACTGATCATCGTGCATGAGCGCGCCATCCGAAGCCTGGTCGCAGCGGCATTGACCGAGCTTGAGTCCGGTGCCTGCGCCTCGAGCCATTCGGCGGTACCTCCCGCGACATGGCGAAGATGGCTAGCCGCAATGGAACAAGCACGACCCGCTGGTCAGCACGTCCAGAACTGGCTGTGGACGGCCCCGGCGAAGCACTCGACGCGACAGTTCGCCGAAGTGCTCGAACGCATCGAGTGGCTAGTCGAGATTGGCGTCGACCGCCATCGTTTCGGTCTCAACGATGTCATGGTGCGCCGCGTTGCACGTCGCTGGGCGACGCGGTCCCCATCGCTCAGCACACGAATCCAGGAGCCGGCACGCACCGTCGAGCTGGGCTGCTTCCTGCGATACTGCCTGATCACTGCCACTGACCAACTGATCCTCATGTTTCAGCGCCGGGTGGCTGATCTATGGCGGCAGAGCGTGTAGGGTGTGAAGGCTCCCATCGACTGGGCCGCACAATACCGGCAACTGCTCGAAGAGCTGGCCAGCTTGAGTAGCGATGGGAGTGTATTCCGGATGCGGAGCTGCGCCCGCATCTGGCCCAGTTGGTAGCCGACAGGCACACTCAGCGCACACCGAGCCGGTCGCCTGCGATCAGGCAGCGGCTGATCGACGCCATCAGGCCCGTACGCGTGTTACTGGCGGCCGTCGCCAAGCTGCCCTAGCAAGCCACCGGCGAACACCCGGTAATTGACGCTCTGGGCAAGCTGCGCCACCTGTATGCGAAGGCCGTTCGAAGCTTATCCGATGATGTGATCGCCCCTCGCCTAGGGCCAGCCTGGCTCGATGCGATCAGCGGTGCCGATCGCGAGCGCGTCTTCCGGGCACTTGAATTCGCCACCCTGTTTGCCTTGCGCCGCGCCGTTCGAAACGGCTCAGTCTGGATCGAGCATTCATTGAGCTTCCGATTTTCTCGGGCCGCTGCTCGAACGCGTGCGCACAGGCATCGACGCGGTCGCGCCGGAGACGCGCGCCGGCACGCTACGTGTCGATGACGAGTTGCACCTGGCACCGCTAGCGGCACAGGACGAGGATCCCGAGGCCTCAAGGCTGCGGAGCCGCCTCGACCACCACATCGGCGATGATCAGTTGCGGGAGGTCATCCAGGCAGTGGACGCCGACACTCGCTTCAGCTGGATCATGCTCGGCCGCGAGCCCCGGTCTGCGCAGGAACTGTTGATGGTCTACGCTGGCATCCTCGCGCATGGCACGAGTCTGACGGCGGCCGAGTGTGCCAGGATGATTCCACAATTGTCAGCCACGAGCATCCGCCACGCCATGCGCTGGGCGGGCGATGAGCGGCGACTGGTTCAGGCCTGTAAGGCAGTTCTGGCGGCAAGTTGGGGCCGGTCGGACCTTGCCTCCTCGGACAGGATGAGCCTGGAGACAAGCCAACGCGTCTGGCAGGCACGGCAAGACCCACGTCGCCACGCCGCCTCGGGCGGTATCTACACTCATCCGCGATCGATGGGTATCTTCCACGCCCAGCCGATTGGGCTCAACGAAAGGCAGGCCGGCGCGGCGATCGGGGGCGTCGTGCGGCAGGAACGAATCGAGATTACACAATTGGCGGTCGACACTCATGGCTATACCGACTTCGCAATGGCGCTGGCCAGGCTACTTGGGTTCGACCTGTGTCCCCAACTGCGAGAGCTCAAGCAGCGTCGTCTCTTCGTACCTCGCGGCGTTGCTGTTCCCGATGAGATCGCCTCCGTGTGTCTCGCCAACGTGGACTTGGCTGCGATCGAGGCGCAGTGGGACCCTTTGGTGCACCTGACAGCTTCCGTGATGTCGGGACACGCCAGCACTGTGGCAGCCCGCCGCACGGGGCGACCCTATCTATGACGCCGGCGTGCAGTTAGGCAAGCTGCTGCGCACCGCGTTCCTTGCCGACTACTTCGTCAATGCCGGGTTCCGGCGTGAGCTGTTACGCGTGCTTAATCGCCGCGAGGCGGTCAACTCGCTAAAGCGGGCGATCTATACAGGCCGAGTCGCCCCCACGCAGGCTAGGCGCGCCGACGAGATGCAGGCCGTCGCCGACGCGCTAAGCTTGCTGGCTCACATCGTGATGGCGTGGAATACCGGTCAGATGCAGACAGTGCTCGATCGGCAAGTGAAACGATGGCAGCCCGTGGCACCCGAGTCGTTCTGGCGAATCGCCCCAACACGGCTAGAGGGCGTCAATCTCCGGGGCGTCTTCCGCTTCCCAGTCGAGCGTCGGACAACTACTGCCGTCACAAACTGCACCCAGAAACAAGCGCCGCAGGCTGAAAACGAGCTTCCTATGGCGCAGTTTTCTATTGATCGATGGTCCAACATAAATTCATTTCTAATCAACAGCTTACGATGCGCCGTCCGGGCCACTGCTGGGCTTGCGAACCGTCGCAAATTGCACCGAAATCAAAGCTACCCCGGGATGCATCGCTGAGCAAGCCCCGGGTCATGTCTGCCGTGAATGCAATTGACTCCAGGCTGCAGGCATTGTCGGCGCACCTATTGGCTGCGCTCCAACGCATGGGCTCCTCAAACGATCGCGCAGCAACCCCAGGAGGAGCTGCGCCTGTGCGGCCGGAGGCGACGCGGCCGCCGACCAGAGCATGATCGCGGTCCTCCACGGATCTTCTCGAAATCGGCAATGGGGTAGGTGGCGCCGTTGGCTCGACCATGCCCACCGTCGCTGAGGCCTTCGCGACGCCAGACCTCAGCGCTCTACGACCAGCCCGGCATCTCGCCCTGCCCATCCCATTTCTGCCCCTTCGCGTTGCGGTAGGTGGGTGTCGGCTCGGGGGGCGGCGGCGGCACGACGACGGCAAAGCAACCGGCTGCCTGCAGGTCGGTCAAGGTCAGGCCGTGCCTGGCCGTCTGCACACGGATCCACAGCATGGCTGCGGCGCGCTCCATCTGAAGGCACGCTGCCCTGCGTCCTCCCGGGCGCACCCGGGCGGCGGCATCAACACACCGCGCTCGCTTCGGCCACCGCTACCGCCGTCATGTTGACGATGCGGCGGGTGGTAGCTTGCGGGTTGAGAATGTGCACCGGCTTGGCCGCGCCCAGCAGGATCGGGCCAATGGTGACGCCTTGCCCGCCCGTGATCTTGAGCAGGTTAAAAGCGATATTGGCCGCATCCAGCGTCGGCATGACCAGCAGGTTGGCGCTGCCGGCCAGCTTGGTGCCCGGCAGGAAGTGACGGCGCACGTCCTCGACCAGGGCGGCGTCGCCCTGCATCTCGCCTTCCACTTCCAGGTGCGGCGCCTCGCGGGCCAAGATCTCATGGGCCGCGCGCATCTTCTTGGCCGACGGGCGGTCCGACGAGCCGAACATCGAGTGCGACATCAGCGCCACCTTCGGATGCTGGCCAAAACGCGCGATTTCCTCGGCGGCCAGCTGCGTGATGGCGGCGAGTTCCTCGGCGGTGGGATCGTCGTTGACGAAGGTGTCGGTGATGAACAGCGTGTACTTCTCGAGCATCAGCGCGTTCATCGCGGCGAACACCTTGGCGCCCGGCGCCAGGCCAATCACGTCCCGCACATGCTCCAGGTGGGCTTCGAAGCGGCCCACGGTGCCGCACAGCATCGCGTCGGCGTCGCCCATATGCATCAGCATGGTGCCGATCAGCGTATTGGAGCGGCGCAGCATCACCTTAGCCACGTCCGGCGTGACGCCGTCGCGGCCGCGCAGGGCGTGGTAGGCCTCGTGGTAGGCACGGTAGCGCGGGTCGTCTTCCGGGTTGATCAGCTCGAAGTCCGTGCCGGCCTTCAGGCGCAAGCCGGCCTTGTCGATGCGCATCTGGATCACGTGCGGGCGGCCGATCAGGATCGGACGGGCCAGGCCTTCGTCCACCACGGTCTGCACCGCGCGCAGCACGCGCTCTTCTTCACCCTCGGCATAGACCACGCGCTTGGGCGCGGCCTTGGCTGCCGTGAACACCGGCTTCATGATCAGGCCGGTGTGGTAGACGTACTGGGTGAGCTGCTGGCGGTAGGCTTCCAGGTCCTTGATCGGACGGGTGGCCACGCCGGACTCCTCGGCGGCCTTGGCCACCGCCGGCGCGATCTTCTCGATCAGGCGCTGGTCGAACGGCGTCGGGATGATGTAGTCCGGGCCGAACTTCAGTTCCTGGCCACCGTAGGCGGCGGCAACGGCGTCGTTCAGCTCGGCTTCGGCCAGGTCTGCGATAGCCTTGACGCAGGCCAGCTTCATGGCTTCCGTGATCTTGGTGGCGCCGCAATCCAGCGCGCCACGGAAGATGTACGGGAAGCACAGCACGTTGTTGACCTGATTCGGGTAGTCCGAGCGGCCGGTGGCGATGATGCAGTCCGGGCGCGCGGCCTTGGCCACTTCCGGGCGGATTTCCGGCTCGGGGTTGGCCAGCGCCAGGATGATGGGCTTGTCGGCCATGGTCTTGACCATCTCGGCGGTCAGCACGCCGGCGGTCGAACAGCCCAGGAACACGTCGGCGCCGTTGACGATGTCGGCCAGGGTGCGGTTCGAGGTGTCTTGCGCGTAGCGCGCCTTGTTGGGTTCCATGTTGGCGTCGCGGCCCACATAGATCACGCCCTTGGAGTCCACCACCGAGATGTTCGAGCGGGTCACGCCCAGACTCACCATGGTGTCCAGGCAGGCGATGGCCGCGGCGCCGGCGCCGGAGACCGCCAGCTTGACCTTGGCGATATCCTTGCCGACCACCTTCAGGCCGTTGAGCAGCGCCGCGCCCGAGATGATGGCGGTGCCGTGCTGGTCATCGTGGAAGACGGGGATGTTCATGCGCTCGCGCAGCTTCTTCTCGATGTAGAAGCACTCGGGCGCCTTGATGTCTTCGAGGTTCACGCCGCCGATCGTCGGCTCCAGCGCGGCCACGATCTCGACGATCTTGTCCGGGTCGTGCGCATCGAGCTCGATGTCGAACACGTCGATGCCGGCGAACTTCTTGAACAGGCAGCCCTTGCCCTCCATCACCGGCTTGCCGGCCAGGGGACCGATGTCGCCCATGCCGAGCACGGCGGTACCGTTGGTGATCACTGCCACCAGGTTGCCACGCGAGGTGTACTCGGCGGCCATCGCGGGATCCTTGGCGATCTCCTCGCAGGCGTAGGCCACGCCCGGGGAGTAGGCCAGGGACAAGTCGCGCTGGTTGGACAGCGCCTTGGTCGCGTTTACCTGGATCTTGCCCTTGGTCGGGCTGCGGTGGTATTCCAGCGCGGCCAGGCGCAATTGCGCTTCAGGACTGTTGGCGGCGTGTTGCGGTGCGTCACCGCCGGTCTTGCTGGTCATTATGCTATTCCTGGAAGTGGCCCGGTCAGCGCCCGCCAGGGCCGCTCCGGTCGAAAAGGGAAGATCGGCGGCACCGCGCGTCCCACGTCTTTCGGTAAACCAAAATAGATCGGCGCGAAGTCCTCGGCCGGCAGATTAGCGAATCGCTCCTGCTCAATGCCTGTCGTCGGTGCCCGGAGCAGACCGGTACGGACCTCGGACATCGCAATACTCTGTGGCGTGAGCCAGATTGGAACGCCCGCGTTAGACATCGCGTAGTCCGTTCTTTGCGCCGCGTTGCTCACTCGCTACGATGAACGCCCGTACCTCAGGATAAACGTGCTCACGCCACCGGCGCCCGCTGAAGATGCCGTAATGACCCGCACCCTCGACTTCGTAGTGCCGCTGGCGAGCCTGGCTGATACCGGTACACAGTTCATGTGCGGCACGGGTCTGGCCGGAGCCTGAGATGTCGTCCAGTTCACCTTCGATGGTCAGCAGCGCGGTCGAATGGATATCCTGCGGACGCACGCGCTCCCGCACGCCCTCAGGGTTCCTGACGTCCCAGGTGCCACACACGAGATTGAATTCCTGGAACACCGTGCGGATGGTGTCGAGGTAGTAATTCGCATCCATGTCCAGCACAGCGTTGTACTCGTCATAGAACTTGCGGTGGGCCTCGGCGCTGGCGTCATCTCCCTTGATCAGATCCTTGAAGTAGTCGTAGTGGCTGCTCACGTGGCGGTCCGGATTCATCGCGACGAAGCCGGTGTGCTGCAGGAAGCCCGGATAGACGCGACGACCGACGCCCGAGAAGCCCTGCGGCACGTGGTAGATCACGTTGTTCTCGAACCATGCCAAACTCTTGCTGATCGCCACGTTGTTGACCGCGGTGGGCGACTTCCGGGCATCGATGGGGCCACCCATCATGGTGAGCGACAGCGGTACCTTCTCACCGCGGCTGGCCATTAACGAAACCGCCGCCAGCACCGGCACTGTCGGTTGGCACACGCTGACGACATGGCAGTTGCCGTACCGAGCCTGCAGATAGCGAATGAACTCCTGGATGTAGTTGACGTAGTCGTCAAGATGGAATTCGCCCTCGGACAACGGCACAAGGCGGGCATTGACCCAGTCCGTGATGTAGGCCTTGTGGTCCTGCAGCATGGTGCGGACCGTCTCGCGTAGGAGCGTTGCGTAGTGGCCGGACAGCGGCGCTACGATCAGCACCACGGGCTGGTCCTTGAGCATGCGCAGGGTGTCCGGGTCGTCGGTGAAACGCTTAAAGCGGCGCAACTGGCAGAACGGCTTCTCGATCTCGACGGCTTCCTGGATCACCACATTGGCGTCGGCCACCGTCACCGACTTGATGCCGAATTCGGGCTTTTCGTAGCCCTTGCCCAGGCGATGAAGAAGATCGTATCCCGCGGCCAGGCGCTGTGCCAAAGGCAACTGTCCGAAGACGGCACCTTGAGCATAGAGCTTGGAGACGACTCGAGCGAGGTCGGTCACCGGCTCCGCCAGCGAGCGCTGCGCTTCGTAGAGTTGATAGAGCATGGAAGTTCCTTGTTGGGTATCCCGCAACTACTAAAGTGGTGCCCGCTCTTCGGCTCCTCTCAACCGGCTCGCGAATGTGCCGGATCAAAAGTCGCGCAACAGGGGGTAAAACTCCGTAGGCTGCTCAGAGGGACACGCGGACTCACCGCCCAACAGGGCAAGAGTCCGACTCGACAGCCACAGCATATTGTCATCTGCGCAACCTCGATGCGCCGTCTGGATCGGCGCGAAAATATCTAAATAACGCATAATGCGCGCAATAAACGCAGAATTTGTCCGATCTATGGCAGAGTATTCGACCAAGTATGGTGAAACTAAATGTCTCACTGCATTGCAAGAGTTGGAGCCTTCCACTTGGGCGAGTCGTGGAGAAAGTGCTGCGCCAGCATGGCCCTATACGCCCCACCGATGGGCAAATTGTGGTCGTTGACGTCGTAGCTGCGGTTGTGCACCATGCAGGCGGCCATAGCCGGCGTTTACATCCGCCCTGCCGGCATTATTGCGTGGTCAAGGCATTATCCCGCTGATCGGAGTAAAGGCCGCTAGCCCCAACAGCGCCCGAGCCTGAGCTACGCTGGCCACTGGGCGGTCATATTCCTCGCACAGCGTGGCCACCTGGCTCACCAACGCGGCGTTGGATGGAGCTAGCGTGTATTTGTCGAGCCGCACATTGTCTTCCAGACCCGTGCGGCAATGGCCACCGAGTTCCAGCGACCAGCGTGCCATGGTGATCTGGTCGCGGCCTATGCCAGCGCCAGTCCAAGTAGCATCGGGAACAAGTCGATGCAGGGTGCGCACGTAGAATTCGAGTACGTCATGATCGACAGGCATCGCGTTCTTGATGCCCATGACGAACTGGATATGCAGCGCACCCTCGATCTTGCCAGCCTGCTGCATTGCCGCCGCCTGGAAGATCATTGAAAGATCGAAGGCCTCAATCTCTGGCTTGATTCCATAGGTCTTCATCTCCGCGGCTAGCCAGTCAACCAAGTCCGGTGCGTTGTCGTAGACGCGAGTCGGGAAATTGACCGAGCCTGTGGCAAGCGAGGCCATGTCTGGCCGCAAGGACAACATCCCGCCACGCTCTTTTCCCGCGCCAGAACGGCCTCCGGTCGAGACTTGCGTGATCATTCCCGGAGCGTGTTTGTGGATGCCGTCCAGCACCCGGGCGAAACGCTCAGGATCGGACGATGGCGTCTCGTCATCGTTGCGCACGTGCAAATGGACAAGTGTGGCGCCCGCCTCGAAAGCGGCTTGCGTGGCCTCAACTTGCTCGCTAACGGTGATTGGTACGGCCGCGTTGTCCTTCTTGCGTGGCAGCGAACCAGTGATGGCGACAGAGATGATGCAAGGCTCATTCATTCAAGAACTCCGAAATGGGGGGCGCAAGAATCCGGCGAGAGTAGGATCAGACTCGTTGCGCGAAGAACTGCAAGCGCAAGCGCTTGACTTTGCTAGCAGTCGGAATCGACGGATACCGAAATAGCGAATGCCGCCAAGATCGGCGGCATTCGCATCCCGCTTTGCCGCCGATCTCGATGATTCGGGAGTGGCGATGGCGTTAGAACCAGTGCACCATTCCCGTATACACACCCTGCTGACTGGAACCTGCGAGCGGCCTGTTGTTGCCAGCCTCTGCAGAGAAGGCTGCATTGCCACCGTTCAGAACCGTACCGACGGTGCCGTACAACATCGTTCTCTTTGACAGATAGTAGTTACCTCCCACCGCCAAGAGCGTGCCGTTCCCACCTGCATTATTGCGATTCGCACGATATGCGCCGCCAATCAGCACCAGCGCCGGCGTTGCCTGGTAATTCGCTCCGACCCAGAACAGTTGCTGCTTGGTCGCCCCCGTCGGATTGTCTGCGGTCGCCACCGTATTGGCGCCGGAGCGGGTCAGCGCATAGCCACCATAGAGTTTCAGATCGCGGACTTGATAAGCCGCCCCGGCTGCGTAGAGCTTCGATGCCGTGTACAGGCTGTTGAATCCACCATCGGCATCTCGTATTTCCTCGTAGAGCCCTTTGACGACTAGCGGCCCGCTTTGATAGCTAATGCTACCTGCCAGTTGCCTGCCCGAATTGAACTGGCCTGCTGTGCCGTTCAGGCCTGCCTGGCCGCGGAACGACAATCCACCCCACAGGGGCGAGTTATAGGTAATGGTGTTGGCTCGCGACCCCCAGATACGGCCATTCTGCAGTGTCCCAAGGCTCGTAGCCTGATAGCCCATCGGATCGACTGCCGAAATCTCGCTGTCCGGCAATCCCATCGCGCGTCCGAGCCACAAGGAACCATAGTTGCTGCTTGCCAGGCCGACATACGCGTAGCGATTAAACAGGCTGTTTCCCGTTTGGCCGTTGTCGGTGGCAAAGGCGCTTTCCAAGTTCATCACCCCGCTCAGGCCTCCGCCGAGATCCTCCTTCGCGCGAAGTCCCCACCAGCTTGTCCCCCAATTTCCCCCTGCATAGCGCAACGTATCGGCGTGGCCACCACCACTTTGTGCGATCTTGTTCAGGTAATCGACGCCGCCCGTGATACGGCCGTAGAGGGTCACGCTACTCTGCGCGTTCGCGGCCCCCGCCATGCCCAACGAGATCAGGGACGCCATGGCGCCTGCAAGCACCGGGTTCAGCTTCATCAACATGATTCTCCTCCAACGCAATCTTCTATCTCTTGTTAGAATTTGGATATCCAACGCATCTCAAGCAGTGTCACCGGCATTGATGTGGGTTGCCCCGATTCGCTGCTGCTGTTGACCGATAAGGCCAATGGCCATCGAAGTGGCCGGCGCGATGCGACTTTGGAAATCCAGACAATACGCCCCCCCCCAGCAATGCATGTCAGGCGCTGGATTCAGGGCGGTACGACTTTTCTGGCCGAAAAACGGCAATCACGCGTCAATTCATTGCTTCGACCTCCTTTTCACGGAACATCGCCTTCTGGCGACTACCCGCTTGCTGCTCTGCCGCTGTTTTTTTGCAAAGAAGGGACGAGCTTCTCCCACCCATCGTCAATTGCTCGATGGCAAAGGCGGGAAGAATGCGCACCTCTTAATGCGTAGGCGGGGCACCTTCCCAGGCACGTTGAAGCAGTTCTCGGAGCGGTATTGCTTCCATCGGACGCGGATTCCAGTACGCATTGCTCAGCGCCAATTCGCAGGCCCGATCAAGGTCGTTCTCGCGCATGCCAATATCGCGTAGCGCAACAGGAGCGCCCAGTTCGACCGCCAGGTCGAACAACCCTCTAGCGGCATCCACGCGATCGGCTGCGCGTGCGATGCGATGCATCGCGTCCGGAGCGGCGGCCGCGTTGTAGGCCAGCGCATGCGGCAACACAATGGTGTGCGTTTCCGCGTGGGGCAAATTGAACGTCCCACCAAGCGTATGGCACAACTTGTGATGCAGCGCCATACCAACATGGCCCAGCACCGAACCACACAGCCAAGCGCCATACAGGCACTCGCTTCTTCCGTCCAGATCCGACGGATTGCGGGCGATGGTCCGCAGGCCCGTGAGCATCCCGCGGATGCCCTCCTCCGCCATCAGACTCATGATGGGATTGCCATCCTTCGCATAGAGCCCTTCAGCGGCATGGGCGATGGCATTGAATCCGCTGACGATAGACAACTTGAGGGGCAGGCCCGTGGAAAGCTCCGGGTCGTAGATGACGACTTTCGGCAGGACGCGGGCATCCCTACCGGTCTTCTTCAAGCCGGCCTCCGTTATGCCGTAGATCGGGGTCATTTCGGAACCGGCATAGGTCGTCGGTAAGGCGATGATCGGCAGCGACGATTCCAGCGCGATCGCCTTGCCCAGACCCACCGTCGATCCGCCACCAACCGCCACGGCACAATCGGCCGATGCGCCGTCAGCGAAGGCCCGTGCCTTTCGGGCGACCTCGATCGGCACATGCATCTGCGCCCCCGCAAACACGCCGGCGCAACGGCTGCCGAGGGTGTCAGCAACCTGTTCGCCCTGCTCGCGCTGTTCGGGCGTGCAAAGGACGATAGCCCGCTGCGCCCCAAGTTCAGCGACATGTTGCGCAAGCCCCCGCGAGGCGCCGGCCTTGAAGATAACCCGATATGGCAAAGACGTATAGACAAAATCGCGCATGATGAACTCGCCGCAAGTTGTAATAGGAAGCCGTTCAGATGTAATCGACCTGATGACGCGCAATCCGGCGGTCACCCAGCGCTTCCCGCACGCGAAGATGCTCAGGATGGGACGCATAAGCAGCAAGCGCGGTCGCGTCTTCGAACTCGGTGTAGAGCACCAGGTCGCAGGCATAGTCAACGCCGGAGATATCCATACCGACTTCCAGTTTTCGCATTCCGGGGATCTTGCCGATCAGCCCCTCGAACTGGCTCTTTACGAGCAAGGCCGTTTCCTTCTTGAGGGCCGGCGTATCCCCGTGGACGTTCCACATCACGATGTGCTTGATCATGTTCACCTTCAGGAATTCAGGGATGAGTGGGTCCCGCAGCCCCGGAGTCCAGGGCCGCAAGGAAGCGGTTGCAAGAAAATTCGGCGTAACGTAGCGGGTCTTGCGTCTGTTGCCGACAGACGTCGGCTTACGCCTTGTTTTTGTTGTAGACGTCGACGAAAACGGCAGCAAGCAGCACGATGCCTTTGATGACCTGCTGGTAGTCCACACCAATCCCCAAAATGGACATGCCGTTGTTCATGATGCCCATGATGAATGCCCCGATCACCGCGCCCATGACCTTGCCGACACCCCCGGAGGCCGAAGCGCCGCCGATAAAGCATGCCGCGATCACGTCAAGCTCGAAGCCTGTGCCTGCCTTGGGCGTGGCGCTGTTCAGCCGCGCCGCGAAGATCAGGCCCGCCAGCGCAGCCAGCACGCCCATGTTGATGAAGGTCTGGAACGTGATCCGCTCGGTGTTGACGCCGGAGAGCTTCGCCGCCTTGGCGTTCCCGCCCACCGCGTAGATGCGTCGGCCAAAGACTGTCCGGTTCATCACAAACGTGTAAGCGGCGATCAGCACCCCCATGATGATCAGTACTGTCGGCAAACCGCGATAGCTCGCCAGCAAGTAGGTTGAAGCCAGAACCAGACCGGCGAGCACCAAATTGCGCAGCAGGAACACGAAACTGGAGCCCACGGCCATTCCATGCGCTGCAGCTTTGGCGCGGGCACGCAATTCGATCATCAGGAACGCTGCTGCGAGCAGGACGCCGATCAACAGCGACGTCACACGGAGGTTCTGTCCGTGGAAGAAATCAGGAATAAATCCGGAACTCATTGCCCCGAACTGGTCGGGGAATGGTCCGACAGACTGTCCTTCCAACACCAGGATGGTCAGGCCGCGGAACACCAGCATCCCGGCAAGCGTAACGATAAACGATGGCATCTTCCAGTACGCCACCCAGTAACCCTGAATTGCGCCGATGGCAGCCCCGGCCACCACACACAATGCGATTGCGACGAATGGGCTGACGTCCTGCTCGATCATCAGCACCGCGGACAATGCTCCAATAAAGCCGGCCACCGAACCGACGGACAGGTCGATATGGCCGGCCACGATGACCATCAGCATGGCAAGCGCCATGATGACGATATAGCTGTTCTGCAGAATCAGGTTGGTCAAGTTCAGGGGCTGGAGCAGCACGCCACCTGTCGACACCTGGAAGAAGACGATGATCACCAGCAGCGAGATCAGCAGACCATACTCGCGAGCGCCGCCCTTCAGTGCTGCCCTGATGCCCTCCAGACTCGAGGGAGCCCCCTGCAACTTGGATGCGGACTTATTCATTTCAATTGCCTCCATTTCTTACGATTGCCCGCATGATCGCTTCCTGGCTTGCGTCCTCTGCCGAGAACTCTCCCACAATGCGACCTTCGTTCATCACGTAGATCCGATCGCACATGCCCAGAAGTTCAGGCATTTCAGATGAGATCATGACCACGCACTTTCCTTCTTCCACCACCTGGTTGATGACGGTGTAGATTTCGTACTTCGCGCCTACGTCAACGCCCCGCGTTGGCTCGTCCAGGATCAGCACGTCCGGTCCGGCGAACAGCCATTTCCCAAGGACCACCTTCTGCTGGTTGCCTCCGGACAGGTTTCCGACGGCCTGGGAAACCGTGTGGCAGCGGATATGCAGCTTACGGCGGAACTCCTCTGCCACCACCGCCTCGCGATGCTCGTCGATCACACCGGAAGCCGATACCGCCCCCAAGTTGGCGAGGGTGATATTCCTGACAATTGAATCGTCCAGCAGCAGCCCGCAGCCCTTCCTGTCTTCCGTCACGTAGGCAATGCCACTCTCGATAGCCTTGCGCGCACTGGAGACATCCACGGCCCGGCCCCCGACGAAGACCTCGCCTTGAATGCCACGGCCGTAGTTGCCACCAAAAATGCTCATGGCGAGTTCGGTGCGTCCCGAACCCATCAGACCGGCGATCCCAACGACCTCTCCCCGCTTGGCGTAGAGACTGACGTCCTTGATCATCATCCGGTCGTCCTGCGTGGGATGCCGGACGCCCCAGTTCCTGACTTCAAACAGTCTCTCTCCCAAGCGCGGCTCACGACGTGGATACCGGTCCGCCATATCACGGCCCACCATGGCCTTAACGATGCGGTCTTCGTCAACGTTGCTCCCCTTGCAGTCGAGCACATCGACCGTCGCACCATCACGGATGATGGTGATGGCATCGGCCACCCGCGAGATCTCATTGAGCTTGTGGGAAATGATGATGGCCGTGACGCCGCGCGCCTTCAGGTCGAGCAGCAGGGACAGCAGTTTCTCGCTGTCGTTGTCGTTGAGGCTTGCCGTCGGTTCATCGAGGATCAGCAGCTTGACGTCCTTCGACAGCGCCTTGGCGATTTCCACGAGTTGCTGCTTGCCGATGCCAAGTGCGCCGACTTCCGTAGCCGGGTCATCGGCAAGGCCAACCTTACGCAAGAGCTCCCGTGTCTTCGAATACGATGCTCCCCAGTCGACAATGCCGTTCCTTGCCCGCTCATTGCCGAGAAAGATGTTCTCGGCGATCGACAACATAGGAACCAGGGCCAGTTCCTGGTGAATGATGATGATGCCGATGTCCTCGCTGTCGCGGATACTAAGGAACTGCCGAAGCTGCCCGTCGTAGTGGATATCACCTGCGTAAGACCCGTGCGCATAGACGCCACTAAGGATCTTCATCAGGGTGGACTTACCCGCACCGTTCTCGCCGCAAATCGCATGAATCTGTCCCCGCTTTACGTCGAGACTGACGTTCTTGAGCGCCTTGACGCCACCAAAGCTCTTCTGGATCTCGCGCATCTGCAGGATCGTTTCTCCGCCCATCGCAGTTGTCCCCCTATCTCTCACACTCGGACGGCGTGCCTGCAAAAAGGTGAGCACGCCATGTGTTCGTCTGCCGCGCGTGCATGGCATCGACGGCGGACGCGTACCCCTTACTTCAGACGCGATTCGGCGTAGAAGCCGCTCTTCACGAGTAGTTCCTTCCAATTGGAGGAGTCGACGAGAACCGGTTTGACCAGGTAAGTCGGGATGACCTTAACCCCGTTGTTGTAGCTCTTGGTGTCGTTCACGGGCACCGGTTTTCCGGCCAGAGCGGCGTCCACCATGTCGGCCGCCATGCCGGCGAGCTGCCGCGTGTCCTTGAAGACCGTACTGGTCTGGTCGCCGCGAATAATTGCCTTGATGTTTGGCAAGTCGGCATCCTGCCCCGTGACCACGGGCATCGGCTGCTGCGGGGAGCCATAGCCGACCCCCTTGAGCGATGAGATGATGCCGATCGCCGTGGCATCATTAGGCGCCCAGACCGCGTCCAGGCGTGTGTTACCGTAGTACGCGCTCAGCAGGTTGTCCATGCGCGACTGTGCGGCAGAGCCTTCCCAACGATAAGTCGCGACTTTCTCCAGTGCGGTCTGCTTGCTGCGCACGACAAACTTCCCGCTGTCCAGGTAGGGCTTAAGGACCGACATCCCGCCGGCATAGATGACATGGGCATTGTTATCGTCGATCGACCCGCCGAAGATCTCGATATTGAAGCTTTTTGCGTTCTTTTTCTGGAAGCTCGACACGATGCTCTGTGCTTGCAGCACGCCAACCTGATAATTGTCGAAGGTGGCGTAATAGTCGACGTTCTTCGTTTGCGCGATCATCCGGTCATAGGAGATGATCTTGATACCCTGGCTCGCGGCACGCTGGAGCACGTCGGACAGGGTCTTGCCATCGATCGGGGCGATCACCAGTGCCTTTGCTCCTTTGGTAATCAGATTTTCGATCTGGCTGACCTGAGTCGGAACGTCATATTCCGAGTACTGAAGATCTGTGGCATAGCCCTTTGCCTTCAAGCCAGCCACGATGTTCTGGCCGTCCGAAATCCAGCGCGCTTCCGACTTGTTCGGCAGCGCGATGCCTACGAGCGGCTTGGCCTGGGCAAACGCTTGTGAGGCAAGCGTGCCGGCGCACAGGGAAACGGCGGCGGCGGCGATCTTGAGGGGATTCATGTTTTTGTCTCCAGTCTGTTGTTTGATTTACCGCCAGCGCCGCCATAACAAGGTGCGCCGACGGGGAACTACGCCATCCGATCAGGCATTGAGAGATACTTCTGCGCCCGCTTCCTTCGATGAGGCAAACAAGGCCTCGATGACACGGCTGATGTTGTAAGCCTGGCTCGCAGGCACCACCGAAGGCGTACCAGCGCGCAATGCACCAAAGAAGGCCTCTGCCTCGCGGTCGAAGTACGCGGGATTACCGATCTCCGCGAGTTCCGGGGAGTACTCGGTCTTTCGTACTGCCCAGATCTCGGGAAAGCTTGTTTCCTGCCACTCGGTCCAGCCTTCCGGATACAGCCCTTTTCCCGAGTCGTAGAGCTTGTAGCTCGCGGGCAACGAGCGGGCCGACATGATGCCTTCGGTCCCGTAGGCAGTAATGTCCCAGCTTTCCGTCCATGGCAGTACGTCCCAGGACATGAAATCGATCACCACGACCTTGTCCGGATAGTTCAGCACCGCGCCGGCGGCATCCTCGCGCGATTCCGGCCCGCGATAGTCGGCGAACTTGTGGATCCGCGCGTTGACCGACTTCGGCATTCCGAAGTGCATCAGGATCCGGTCAACCAGATGGCAGCCGATGACAAACACCGCACCGCCGATATCACCAGGCTGGTTCATATGGCTGGTCGCCGCTTCGTCGTGCGAGCAACCACCATGCGCACGGACCTGGAGCACCCGACCAAGGCGGCCGCTCTCCAGCGCCGCCTGCATCGCGTCGACAGACGGTGCGAAGCGCCAGCAGTACCCGACCTGCACCATGCCGCTGGTGCGCTCGACCACATCGACGATGCGCTTTGCATCGACAGCACTGCGTCCCGCCGGCTTCTCGCACAACACCGCCTTGCCGGCTTCCAGCGCCTCGATCGTCAGGTCCGCCATCTTGTCGCTCTTCGAGTGGACCAGAACAACGTGGACATCGGGATCTGCGAGGATTTCCTCCTTGCTCCGGCTTTGCAGGCCGAAGGCTTCGGCAAAGGGCGTCAGCAACGGGCTGTTATCGTAGGCGCCCAGCATGCGGGCATCCTTGCGGCGCAGGATCGCCTTCACCCGGCCCGAGGTGTGTGGATGGGTGATGCCAAGGCACGCCACTCCCAGTACTTCGTGGTTGATGGGCTTTCTCATGAATGGTCTCCTCCGTTCAGCGGGGCTGTTATCCGCCCCGGTTGGTCAGCCGATTGGTCAGACCTTGACAACCTGCCCGGTGCGGACAGATTCGAGCGCGCAGTCCGCGAGGCGCAGCGCCTGCAGTCCGTCGTTTACCGTGGTCGGCATGGGCGCATTTGCTGCGACGGCCGCAACGAATGCTTCCAGCTCGTTCTTGTAGGCCTCGACATAGCGTTCGAGGAAGAAGTTGAGCAGCGGCTCCCGGGCGTCGGTGGTCGTCGCGCTCCAGCGGCGGATCGTGGACGCGCGCAAGTTGTCCTGAAGCAGCATGCCCTTGGCGCCGAACACCTCGAACCGCTGGTCATAGCCATACACGGCCTCACGGCAGCAGTTGATATGGCACTGCTTACCCGAGGCAGTCTTCAGCTGGACCATCACCGTATCGTAGTCAGCCACGTCTTCCAGAGTCCGATCGACGAGACGGCTTCCCATCGCCATCACCTCGATCGGTTCCTCGCCCAGCAACCAGCGCGCCAGATCCAGATCGTGGATCACCATGTCGCGGAAGATGCCGCCGGAGTGCAGCACATAGTCGCGCGGCGGCATGCCGGGGTCGCGGCTGGAGATAACGACCTGACGGATCTCACCGACTTCGCCGGCGTCGATCGCTTTGCGGAAGGCCTGCGAGGTCGGGTCGAAGCGGCGATTGAAGGCCAGCATGACGCGCCCATTCTGGCGCTCCACTTCCCGCGCGGCAGCGATCGAGCGGCCCATATCGAGGTCGATCGGTTTTTCGCAAAGCACGGCCTTGCCCTGCTCGACCGCCTGCAGCATGAATTTGATGTGCGTATCGGTCGGCGTGCCGATCACGATTGCGTCGACGTCGTTGCGGGCAATAGCCGCGTCGCAGTCTGTCGTGGCTTCGCAGCCGAGTTTTGCGGCCAGGCTGCTTGCGGCCTCCGCAAAGGGGTCCGCCACGACGACAAGCTTGGCATCGGGGCAAGCTGCCACGTTGTGTGCATGAATCTTGCCGATGCGGCCAGCACCAAGTACTGCAATTCGGATCATGTTCGTCTCCGGAGGGATGAAATGTGGCGCATCTTCCGCGCCACAGCGTTGCTGTCAGGTCAGATCGTCACTAATTAGGCTGCCGGCTTGGCCGATCGGACTTTTGCGGCCTCGAACTGAGCCATCGTGCTATCGAACGCACGCTTTGCCATCACGTCGAGCGGCAGGCGGCGGAAATGCTCAGAGATGATCTCCACGCCGTAGTAAGGGCCCGTAAAGCCTGCCGCCTGCACGGCCTGGATGAATGCGGGCGGATCGAACGATCCTTCACCGCAAAGCCGGCGCTGGAAGCGGGTGTCATCGAACAGCGTTCCCTGAATCTCGTCCACAGCGTCGTCGAGTTCGACCGATTTCAAGAAACGCGCCGGAATCCGCGCAACGTCTTCGTAGGAGCCGCCACCGCGGCAAACGTGCCAGTTGTCCACCGTCAGTCCGCCGTTCGGCTGGTCGGCGGCTTCGACGATCGCCAGTGAGTCGGCAATGCCACGAATCGGCGAAAATGGCATGAATTCGAGCGAGACCGTCGCACCGACTTCGGCAACGTCCTGGCACAGCTTCGCAAACTCATCCGCCATCTTTGCTTTGCTCGGCGGATTCTGGTCAAGATGGCTCGCGCCGATCTTGAGGTTCCTCATGCCCAGCGCACCGCCGAGCTCGATCACGCCGCGGCGGAAGGCGTCGGATTTGATCCGGCGCTCGTCATCGGTGTACCAGTCGACCAGGATCTCAAGCTCGAAATGCTTGATCCCGTTGTCGCCGAGGATATGCCTGACGCCGGCCAGCCCCTGCTTGTCGATGGTCGCCTGCAGGTCGCTAAGGACCAGGCCAAGCCCTGTCCAGCCCGCCTTTGCAGCGGCTGCCGCGCGGTCCTGTAGTGGATAGGGACTGACCTCGCTAGGGGCACAGGGGTAGACGTCGCCAGCTAGGGTCCAATAGGCAGCCAGCAGGTCGATTTGGGATGCGCTCATGTCTAGAGACTCACAGAAGAGAAAACAACAACTTCGGCACGCTGCGTGTTGCCAATGACAGGATGCCGGGATAAAACATGGCAGTACGGAGGCGCGGTCAGCGCGCCAGTGGCGCCAGGGTGAAGTCCCATGCAACCGACCAGAACGGCGCCGTCAGGCCTGCGCTTTCCGCTGCAGCGGGATCTTCGATCCGCCGGAAATCCGCGACCAACTCACGCTTCACACCGAACACGGCGTCCTGGCGCAGATAGGGGCAATCGGGGGTGAAGATATGCGTGATCACGGGCTCGTAGCCCGGAGCCGACACGATGAAATGCAGGTGCGCGGCGCGGTTGGGATGTCGCCCGATCTTCTCCAGCAGTTGCCCGACGGGTCCGTCGGACGGAATCGGATAGTGGCGGGGCTTTACCGACCGGAACCAGTAATTGCCTTCGGCATCGGCGGTGAACGTACCGCGCAAATTGGACTCCGGCTGGATTCCAAGCTGCTGGACATCGTAGAAGCCGTCGTTGTTCGTCTGCCAGACTTCGAGCTTCGCGTGGGGAACTGGGTTGTTCGCCGTATCGACGACCCGGCCCGACACAATCAGCGGTTCGCCTTTGCCGTCGAGGCAAATGTTGTGACCGAGTTCATAGCTGGGGGAATTCTCCACATAGAACGGCCCCAGGATCGTGTTCGGCGTGGCACCGCTCGGTCGACGATGGTTGATGGCATCTACCAGCATCGAGACGCCGAGCACATCGGACAGCAGTATGTATTCTTGGCGCCACTCGTTGCACATCTGGCCGGTCGCGGTGAGGAACTGAATCGCCGCAAGCCATTCGGCATGGGTCGGTTCAATTTCTTTGACCGCCGCGTGCAGGTGCTTAACGATCACTTCCATGACCTGACGCAACCGCGAGTCGACCTGAGCTCCCATCCGCGAATTGACCACTGCGTCAGAGCCCGCTTCCTCGAAGTATGGCAGTTCATCGGCCACCGAGGCATGTGCGGCACGTACATCCTGATTCATGCTGTCTCCAAAATATTTGTATTAGATGTTCAAATTTCGACCGTGAACGCAGTATATATTCGCAATGAACGGTGAAAAATGCGCACGCAGCAAATGTCCTTTGCGTTCATTGGGAAAATCATGGCCACAGAAGTGGCTCATCCCATTGATTATTTTCATATAGAGCAACAAATATAGGTATTTCTTTAACATAATTGTTTATATCGGAGGTAAAGCATGGACCCGTTCCGGGAAATCGATCTATTTGTGCATGTGGCGGACTTGGGCAACATCAGCCGAGCGGCGGATGCACTGAACCTGTCGATCTCCGCCGCCAGCCGCTTGCTGGCCGGGCTCGAGGCGCGTTTGGGCGTGAAACTGATACAGCGCACCACCCGCAGGCTGTACCTGACCGAGATCGGCGAGGAGTTCTACAGGCGGTGCAAGTCCATCCTGTCCGAAATGCGGGAGGCCGAAGAAATCGCCAGCGAAGCCGCAGTCAATCCGACTGGCCTGCTCCGGGTCTCTGCCTCGCTCTCCTTTTGCATGCTTCATATCGAGCCCCTTCTGCCCGAGTTCACCTCACGCTACCCCGACATCACAGTGGATGTCGTTTCCGCAAACCGCTATCTGGACATCATTGAGAACGGCGTAGACGTGGCGATCCGGACGCGGCCGTTCGAAGTCGACAGCAATATCACCATCAGGCGACTGGCAGAAACGCGTCGCATCTTCGCCGCGTCGCCCCAGTACCTTGAGCGGTACGGCACCCCGACCTCGCCTAACGACCTGAAGACTCACAAGATGCTTATCTACACATATGCGCTAAATCCCGAAGAACTGGCGCTGAAGCGCGGTAGCAGCTCCGTGCTCATCAAGGTTAAGCCGGCCTTGTCGGCCAATGACGGTCAGATTGTTCGGCGCGCGGCCATCGATGGCATGGGTATCCTCGTTCAGCCCAAGTACATCGTTTATGCTGACCTGCAGGCAGGGACGCTTGTACCAATCCTGGACGACTGGGAACTGCCCCGCCTGACCATGAACATCGCGTTCCAGACGCGTACCCATCTGCCAGCAAAGGCCCGTCTGTTTATCGAGGCCTTAACCGAGCATTTCCGTGTTAACGATTTCGAGCGCCTGTGGACATCATAGGGCGGATGTCAATCTGCACGCACTTGGTAACACGTGCCTAAATGGTCAATCTGCGATGAGATAGGTCTCAGTGACGATAACAGCGCGCCTCTCAGAAAGAGTCCGTCTCGGAAAAGGCTGGTGTCTCGGCGACGCGCTGAGAGATGACTCTGCAGGTTTCCAGTAACGGTTGCACATAGGCTTGCAAAGGATCTTCCTTTTGGCGGAAACGCAAAGTGCTGACGCTGATTGCGGCATTGGGCTGCCCTTGACGTCCAAAGATGGCTGCGCCAAAACAATAGATACCAGCTTCCTGTTCTTCCTCGTCAACTGACCAGACACGACTGCGTATATTGACCAGTTGGGCGCGCAGGCCAGCTAGTGTGGCGATGGTATTGGGTGTGTAGCGAGTGAAGGGACGTGGCAACTCCTGCAGCAACTTATCGCAGGCGATGTCGTCGAACGCGGCGAGATAGGCCCTCCCTACCGCCGTTGAGTGGAGAGAGACGTTTGTTCCGAGACGCGAAGTCATGCTCCACACCGCGGCGAATAATGCCGGCGCAGTTCACCAGGATGCCCAGCGTGAACAGGTTCCCGAATAGGGCAGCCACATCGGCTTCGCTGCTCACGTCTGCCTGGCAGACGTCGACGCGGGCGTCGAGCGAGCCGTCGCACCAGTGACAACGGCATGCTTGCCCTTGAAGAGGTCAGGCTGGAAAGTCATGGGGATCCAAAGAAAAGAGCCGTGGCGGCAGGCAGTCA
>NZ_JBWKVH010000039.1:0-73211 GCF_059421605.1 Cupriavidus sp. GW821-FHT02F09 | reverse complement strand
ACCACGTCGGAGCCGGCGTTGGGCTCGCTCATGGCCAGCGCGCCGATCCAGTCGCCGCAGACCAGCTTGGGCAGGTATCTGGCCTTTTGCGCGGCGGTGCCGTTGCGGTGGATCTGGTTGACGCACAGGTTGGAGTGCGCGCCGTACGACAAGCCGACCGATGCCGAGGCGCGGCTGATTTCTTCCATGGCGATCATGTGGGCCAGGTAGCCCATATTGGCGCCGCCGTATTCCTCCGCCACCGTGATGCCGAGCACGCCGAGGTCGCCCATCTTCTTCCAGGCGTCCATCGGGAACTGGTCGGTACGGTCGATCTCGGCCGCGCGCGGCGCCAGTTCGGCCTGCGCCCAGTTGCGCACGGTTTCGCGCAACATGTCGATATCTTCGCCAAGGTGGAAATTGAGGCCGGGGAGTTCGTTCATGGTTGAGTGCTCGTTATCTAGTGGAATACGGCCGCGGCAGACGGCGGCCCGATGTCAGATGGGATTCGGTTGGGTCGTCACGTGGTCTTGTCGCCAAGCCCGAGCTCCAGCGTCATGCGCTCGCGCATCACGAACTTCTGCACCTTGCCGGTAATGGTCATGGGCATTTCGTCGACAAAGCGGATGTAGCGCGGAATCTTGTAGTGCGCGATCTGGTCGCGGCAGAAGGCACGGATATCGTCCTCGGTGGCCGTATCGCCCGGCTTGAGCACGATCCACGCGCAGACTTCCTCGCCGTACTTGGGGTCGGGCACGCCAAACACCTGCACTGCCTGCACCTTCGGGTGGCGGAACAGGAATTCCTCGATTTCGCGGGGGTAGACGTTCTCGCCGCCGCGGATCAGCATGTCCTTCACGCGGCCAACGATGTTGCAGTAACCCTCGGCGTCGATGGTGGCGAGGTCGCCCGTGTGCATCCAGCCATCGCGGATCGCTTCGCGGGTGCGAGGCTCGTCGTCCCAATAGCCTTGCATCACCGAGTAGCCGCGCGTGCACAGCTCGCCCTTTTCGCCAACGGGCACGATCTCGCCGGTGCCGTCCACCAGCTTGACCTCAAGATGCGGCTGGATCAGCCCCACGGTGGTCACGCGCTTGTCGAGCGGATCGGTGGTGGAACTCTGGAAGGAAACCGGGCTGGTCTCGGTCATGCCATAGGCGATCGTCACTTCCGCCATGTGCATCTGCGAGATCACACGTTTCATCGTCTCGATGGGGCAGGGCGAGCCCGCCATGATCCCGGTGCGCAGCGTGGAGAAGTCGTACTTGGCAAAATCCGGATGATCCAGCTGGGCGATAAACATGGTCGGCACGCCGTGCAAGGCCGTGCAGCGCTCCTCGCTGACCGCCGCCATGGTTGCCGCCGGCTCGAACGCCTCGCCGGGGAACACCATGCAGGCGCCGGTGGATACGCAGGCCAGCACGGCCAGCACCATGCCGAAGCAGTGATAGAACGGCACCGGGATGCACAGCTTGTCCTGTTCGGAGAAGCGCATCGCCATGGCGATGAAGCGCGCGTTATTGACGACGTTCCGGTGCGTCAGCGTGGCGCCCTTGGGCGCGCCGGTGGTGCCGCTGGTGAACTGGATATTGATTGGGTCGTAGCGATCGAGCTGAGCGGAAATCGCGTCCAACTCCCCGGTCAGGGCATGCGTGCCATGCGCGAGCAGCGCGTCGTAGTTCTGCATGCCCGGCGTGCGCTCGCCGCCCATGCGGATCACCCAGCGCAGCGCGGGAAGGCGCGCTGCCTGCAGCGCGCCCGGCTCGCAGCTTTGCAACTCCGGCGCCAGCGTCTGCAGCATTTCCAGGTAGCGCGACGTCTTGAACGACTCCGCCGCCACGATCGCCTTGCAGCCCACCTTGTTCAGCGCATATTCCAGCTCCGCCAGGCGGTAAGCCGGATTGATGTTCACCAGCACCAGCCCAAGGCGTGCGGTGGCGAACTGCGTCACCAGCCACTCCACCCGGTTCGGCGACCAGATGCCGATGCGGTCCCCGCGCTCCAGGCCCAGCAGGCGCAAGCCCCCGGCCATGGCGTCCACCACCTGTGCAAATTCCCGCCAGCTCCAGCGGATGCCCTGCTCGCGAAACACCACCGCCTCGCGATCCGGGAAACGCGCTACGGTTTCGGCTAGCAGCGCCGGCACCGTCAGCTCGGACAAGGGAATGTCGGTACTGCCCCTGACGTGGGAGAGCCCGCCAATGGGCAAGATCGTTGGGCTAGCCGCACCCTGCATCGTCATAACTCGTCTCCAAAGCGCTGTCGCAATATTGTCCGTATCCCGGTTTCTTGAGGGTTATTCAACTTTGTTGAGTGTGGCTCAAGTCGGGGAGTGCGCATATATTCTGGCCCTTGTCCCATCCTACGTAGCATCGGGGCAGTGGCGTTGACTGGAAAAGTACACGCAGACCCGAAAAATTGCAACCGTGAGTTGAGTAAAGATCAATTACAATCCCGTGACGGGGGCGAGTTGCGCCCCAAGGCGTGCCCGGGCATCTGTTTTATGTTGCGCCGCACTATAATCGCCGGCTTCCGGCAAGCGAGGTAACACGTCGATGGACGACATCATGGTGCGGCGCCGCGTCCCCGCGAGCGCCAAGGCGGAGCAACGCATCCGCGACATCCTGCGCGTGGCCCGCGAAGTCTTTGCCGAGATGGGCTACGAGCGCACCACCACCACCGAGATCGCCCAGCGTCTGGGCATCTCCGAAGCCACGGTGTTCACCTATTTCCACGGCAAGCGCGAGCTTTGCGTGCGGGTGATCGAGGACTGGTACGACGAGATCATCGCTGCGGTGGAAGAAGGCATGCCGCGCGGCCAGAGCACCAAGGCGCAGCTCGAGTTCTTCGTGCGCACGCATCTTCGGCTGTTCCTGATCCAGGGCACCGGGCTATGCGCGCTAGTGCTCTCCGAAGGCCGCGCCAGGGGGCCGGGGCTGGGCGAGGTGTTCGTGCCGCTGCAACGGCGCTACACCGCGCCGCTGATGGATATGCTGGCGCGCGCGCGGGAGAGTGGGGAGATCCGGGCCGACCTGCCGTTGAGCTTGCTGCGCTCGGCGATCTTCGGGCCGATGGAGCACATTCTCTGGGACGCAATCGCCAGGCAGCGGCCGGTGGATATCGAGCGGACCGCCAAGGATATCGTGGCGCTGCTCTGGCCAGCACTACTGCCGCCGGACTTGGAGGTGGCGGCGCTGCGGGAGTTTTATGGGGATGTGGGGGCGGCGTTGCGGCGAGTGGACGGGCGCGCGGAATAGGGCGCGCGAAGTGGGGAACGCGAAGTAGAGCGCTCCGGTAATAGTTCGGGCAGCGCCAACCCCGGTGTGTGGCACAGCCCAACAGCGCTAGCGGCGCGGCTTCCTTCCGAAGCACAATCGGGCGCTTTTCCGCCGTGCTGGCACGGGCATGGGAAATGCGTAATGGTGAACAACGGGTGCATCAGCGCCGCCTTTGCGACTGGCTCCCCGGTTTTCCCCATGCGTCGGCTCATCGTGTCGGCGTCCGCTGCTTCTCTGAGGGAAGGGTTTGCCATGCAAAAGCTGTCCATTCTGGCAATTTGCCTGCTTGTTCTCCTGGCCTGCATGACCGCGTTCATCTGCCTGTCCGGTGCATTCACGCTGCGCGACACCGAGTACGGGAGCGGCACGGCGGCGTTCTGCTATATCGAGGGGTACGTTTGTTGAGGCCAACTTTGCCACTGTCCCACTGTCGGCCGGGTTAGTGGAAACCAGTGGAATAATCCCGCTGCCCGAAGCGTTTACCGTAAGGGCCGGGTGCGCGGCGTGCGCGCACGCTTGCACTATGCTGGAAGGGTTCCTGGCCCGAGAACACCACCCGCGCCAACGATGGAGAATGGTCATGCAATATCGCTTCGCCAGATGGATGGGGGCTACCGCCGCTGCGCTCGCGCTGTGTGCCTGCGCGTTCCTGCAGCCGGTCGAGACCGCGCAAAAAATGATCGGTGGCCCGGAGAGCGCCGTGCGCGACACCTTCGGCAAGCCCACGGAGACCTACCAGCTCGCCGGCGGCACCAGCCGCTGGATCTACTCGAAGCAGCCGCTCGGGTTCGAAGTCTACGCGGCGGATTTCGACGCCAGCGGAAACCTCACCAGTTTCCGCCAGATGCTGACCGAGAAGGAGATCTATGAGGCGCGCCCGGGTACCTGGACCAAGCAGGACGTGGCCCAACGCTTCGGCCTGCCGCGCGAGCCGGTCCAGTACTACCCGCTGATGAAGCGTGAGGCATGGTCGTACCGGCTCTACATCGGCGCTTACCAGCCGGCCCACTTCAGCGCTTACTTTGACGATCGCGGGGTGCTGGACCGCACCATGATCATTGTCGATCCGCTTGGGGGCGACGACCACTCCAGCAGCAAGTGATTGCGGCCTTAAAAAACGCTGTGCGGTGCGTGGCTCAGGCGCGAGTCGCGTCCATGGCCCGTCGCGCGGTGGGGGCAAAGGCGCGCAATGGCCTAGGGGTTCGCCCCGCAGATGCGGAAGGCTTCCTTCGCCATTAACGTTCCAGCCGCGCCTCGATCCCTCCAATCAACCGCTCAACCCAGATCCGCAGCAAGCCATTGGACGGTGCCATCAACGCCGAATATCCCACAATCCGATACACCTCGCTCCGCCGTATCTTGGGCACCTTCGCCGGATCCAGCCAATCGTCATTGCTTGCAAGCAGCAGCAGCGTCTCCAGCCCGATAAGCACTGGCCACAAACACGCCAGGCGCAATCGAACAGAGAACGCCGGAATAGCAAACGTGTAATCCACCGCCTCACGGAAATGACCCAGCGTCGTGCGGATCAGCGCGAGCAGAAGTGGTTTCGCACGCGCCGAATTGCCTGGCAACAGCAAATCTTGCGGCGTCAGTCCATACTGGTCCAGCATCGCCCCCGGCAGGTAGCAACGCCCGATCCGCAGGTCCTTGGCGCAGTCCCGCAGCACATTGGTCATCTGAAGCGCCTTGCCAAAGCGCACGCCTCGCAGCAGCATCGCCTCGGATTCTCCCTTGAGCGTCCCGGGCATATGGGCGTAGGTCATCTTGGTCCAGAATTCCCCCACGCATCCCGCGACCAGGTAGGTGTACCGGTCCAGCTCTTCCCATTCGCGCAGCACGCCGATCTGCCCGGACCTTTCGTCGGGGAAGGTCCGCAGATCAAACTCCATGCCGGAAGCCAGGGTCGACACGATCTCGCGAACCGCCGTCCGATCGGCCGCGCTCAGCTGGGACAGCGCCGTCAGCGCCGGGCCGAGCGATTCGAGCAGAACCTTCTCGTCCGATAGCGCTTGTTGCCCGGCGACCTCTGCCGCCAGCCGCCGCATGAGCGTGCCATCGTCCGTGGCGCCGTTGACCTGATCACGCAGCGACAGCAGCAGTTCCAGCCGTTGCTGCGGTGGAATCAGCGAGGTGTCCGCGATGGTGTCGGCGGCGCGCGCCAGCAGATAAGCCAGGCCGATCGGATCGCGCATCCCTGCAGGCAGCACCCGCAGGGTGAGATAGAAAGAGCGTGAAACGCCTTTGAGCAGCGGGCCAAGAAGGAAGGCCCGGGTAGGGTTAGGCATGGATGGGGTCGGGTCGTGATGGACAAGTCGGCGCTGCCGGATTGTATCCTCATCCGGCACCATGATCGCCTGCCCGGGCGCTGCCTTGCGAGACTGAACCAACCAGCGCTGGCCGAGGCGCTTGCAAAGACCATGACAAGCTGGTTGGGCAGCAGAGGCCGCAACGCAAGTGATGGCCGCCATGCAGCCGTGCCAGCCTCAAGGCACCCGGCGCAGCCGAATCGCGCCATTCTCATACAGGACGACGCCTGCGACGCGCCCGGTCGCATCGCGCTCGAACTGGAGCTGGCTGCTGCCGTTTTCGTAGGCGAACCGATCCGGCTTGTCGGCGACGGGGAACACAGGGCGGCGAAACCAGTTTCCGGCGCGCACGCCAAGTTGCCCGTTCTCCGCGCGAACATCAAGGTCCAGATCTGTGCGAATGATGCGGCGGGCGCGGTAGCGGCCGGCGTAGTCCAGTTGCCTGTCGAGCGGCACGACGGCAACCGGCGGCGCGGCTTCCTTCGTGCGTAGCCCCGCAGAGCCGCTAAAGCCGCCAAAGCCGCCATCACCCAGGTAGTAGTCGACCCGAACGATCTCGCCGGCCTCGCGCCTGAACACGTACCGCGTGCCGGCATCGGCGTCGACAAAGGTGTCTGGCCCGCCGGGCGAGAGCGCGCGAAACCCTGTGCCCGTCGAGCGGCGATAGAGCTTGCCGTCCTGCGGCACGAAGGTGAAGCGGGTGTCCTTGTCTGCCTGGTAGATGCCGCCATACTCGGCCAAATCCGCAGCTGCCGGAGCCATTTGGGTAGCCGGGGCGATCGGGTAGCGGCTAGCCGCAATGCCTGTCAGAACCTTAACCGGGTTGGCGTGCGAGTTACTGGCCAGTATCGCCACGGCTTCCTGCGTATCCGGCGCAAACGCCAGCAGTGTCCGGTAGCCCCCGGTAAGCCCGTCGTGGTGATACGTTCGATGCCCGGCCGGCCCGCGGATCAGGATGGCGTAGCCGATCTCTTCTCCACGGAAGTGGCCCAGGGGGGTGAGCGCCCGTTCTGCCGCCGGGCCAAGCGGGCCGGCCCGGCCAGCCATGAAGGCGCGCGCCAGCAGGAGCAGGTCGGGGGCCGTCGAGCGCAGCGCGCCGGCGCCTGACAGCGCCTCGAAATCCCATGGTGCCTGGAACGCCTCGTGCTGATAGCCGGTGGCCAGGCGGCTGGCCTGCCGGCCGAGGTATTGCATCGTGTCGCGCATGCCCAGCGGCCCGGTGATGTTCTCGCGCACCAGCACATCCCATGGCTTTGCGTAACGGTCGGAGAGCAGTTGGCCGAGGAGGCCCATGCCTAGGTTGCTGTACGCCGCGCCGCAGGGTGGCGCATGTTCCAGCGTCATGCCGGAAAGACCGGCGTAGATTTTCCAGCGGTCGTGCCGGGAGAAGGGATTTGGTGTGCCGTAGCCGGGAAAGTCCTGTGGCTCGCGGGGCAGGCAGGCGCTGTGCGTCACCAACTGGCGCAGGGTGATGGCGGCGGTTTCGGGCTTCAAGGTGGCCTTTGCCTCGAGCAGCTTGCCTAGCGTGTCGTCCAGCGACAGGTCGCCGCGCTCCACGGCCTGCGCGAGCAGCAGGCCGGTGAATACCTTGCTGATGGAGCCGATCTCGAAGAACGGCTGCGCGTCCGCGCTGCCGCCCTCCACAACCTCGCCGACGCTACCCACTGGATTGCGTTGCAGCGCGAAGCGGCCTTGCTGGTTCCGCCAGATGCCCACGGCCACGGTGCCGGGTTCATCGTCGAGCACGGCTTTGGCGATTTCGGCGGGAGGCGATGCGAAGGTGAGGGGCGCGGCGGCAGCGGGCGGGAGATAAGAAACGCCGGCTAGCGCAGCGCAGGCAGCGCAGGCAGTGGATAGGGCATTGCGCCATGCCGCAAGGAAAGCTGTCGCATGTCGCGCCGCCAACGCGGTAGCCAGTTCACCGAACCGCTTTGTCTTTCCCGCCATGAGAATCCTTGAATGGTCTCAGGCGTCGATTCTATTTCGTTTTCTGCGCTTCGGTGTCGTGGTTTGGTGTGGTAGAGCGCCCAGATCGCACTATGGCAACCACGGTGTCGATGCGGAGGATGTCTTGCGCCAGCTTAGAGCGCGCCCGTCAGCCTGCGCCGCACAAAGACGATATGCTCGCGCAGCACATAGAACTGGTCGGCATAGGCAAGCGGCATCTTCATCTTGTTGACCGCGTCTTCGATGTGGTCGAGGCGCTGGGCCAGGGCGGCTTTTTCTTCCTCGGAGGGGTTCACCAGTGCCACGCGCTCGATGTCGATCAGGGTGCCGTACCAGCGATAGATACGGGACTTGACCCGCCACCTGTAAAGCGAAGGCACCAGCCGGAAGGCCGGAATCAGGATCACGATCACCGGCACGAGCACCAGTGCACGGGAGAGCAGGCTCGCCAGCCAGAAGGGCAGGTGGCGGTACAGGAAGCCCTTGCCCGACGCGTAATAGCGTGTGGCGTCGTCGCTCAGCGGGAACTCATGCGCGGTGGCCGAGGGAAACTGCCCGGCGCTTTGCAGCAGGCCGGCCTTGCCGTGGACCTCGCGCGCGGCCTCGATCAGCAGGTCGGACAGCGCGGGATGCAGCGAATCGCGCGCCACCAGTTCCACCGTCGGGCCGATCAGGCGGATGGGATGCGCCGGGAGATTCTTGCCCAGGTCGAATACGCCGGCGGGCAACACCAGCTCCTGCAGATAGAGAAAGCGCCGCGTATAAGCATTGGCCTGCGCGAAATCCAGCAGGCGGATGCCCGGCATGCGAAACAGCTTGCGCATGATCGGGCCAGTGGCGGAATCGCCGGTCAGCATGGCCACGTCGATCTTGCCGTCGACCAGCGCCTGGGCGGCGTCGTCGCCATCGAACGCGATGAGCTCGGCACTGCCGCCCGGCTCGATACCGTTCGCCTTGAGCAGCGTCAGCGCCAGCGCGCGGGCACCGCTGCCTTCGCGTCCGATGGCGATGCGCGACTTGTGGAAGTCGGACAATTTGTGCTGTTCCTTGCCGCGGTACAGCACCGTGATGGGCGCGTAGAACACGCTGCCCAGCGAGACCAGCCCTTCGGTATCCACATCGCTGGAGACGCCACCCTGGACCAGCGCCAGGTCAACGTCCTGCTTGCGATCGGCCAGCCTCTGCACGTTCTGGCGGGAGCCTTCGGAGGCCAGCACATTCAACGTGATGCCATTGCGTGCGAGGACCTTTGCGTACTTCTCGGCGGCGTTGTAGAAGGAACTGCCCTTGGGGCCCGCGCTGATGGAGATGGTGCTCGGCGGCGCCGGCTGCACCAGCCATACTGCGAGCCAGATGGCTGCCAGGGCAAGGGCCAGCACGGGGCCGAAGGATACGGCCAGGTCGCGCCAGGAAATGGCGACAAAGCGGGCGCGCAGGCGGTGGATATCAGGGAGCGCGTTGGCGGTAGTGGGCTTGTCTGGTGCGGGGTCCGGCGGCATCGGCGCGATTGGGGGAGGCTAGGGCCGTTGGATGATAGCACCCGCGCTGTGCCGCATTTTTGCGCGCGTGCTATCCGGCAACGTCATTGCGTCCAACCGCCTCTTGGCGAATAGTCGCGCTCCCGGTTGTCGCCGTTGCGCTCCGTGCCGTACGGCTGTCCGCGATCGCCGGAGCGATGATCGTTGTTCCACTCGTTGCCTGGATGGCCGTCATGCCGGTCTGCACCGCGATAGCCGCCATCGCCACCGGTGCGGCCTTCGCCGCCGGGTACCCACAAGCACCCCGTTTGGGTGAGCGCGAGCGCAGCAGCGCAAATAATAAGACGAGTTCGCATGACATGCTCCTATCGATACCACGCCGCAGGCGTGATGCGCTGCAGCGGTCATCCGCAATGCGTCACGCCCACCGGAAACCTGGCATGACGTCACTGTGCTCCTCGACGCTCACGCCGCCCAGCGCATTGATCATGCGTTTGACGGAATCCTTCGCGTCCCCGGCGCAGCTCGCGACCAGCAGCATTTCGCCTTGCGCGAGCTGCGCGCGTTCCCGGGCAACCTTGCCGCGCAGGATGCGCGCGCCAAGCTGGCCCGCGAGCCAGGCGCCGCACAAGCCGCCGAGCGCCCCGCTCGCCACGCAGGCCAGGATGCTGGCAAAGGTGCCGGCCGAGGTGCCAAGATGCAGCGTCGCGGCAATGGCCAATATGGCGCCGGCCACAGTGCCCGCTATCGCCCATTCCTGGCGATACGTTGTTTGCTTGGACGCGGCTCGGGGCAACCCTTCCAAGGGCTGGTCGTCGCGCTGGATGAACCAGGGCCCGCCGATATGGACAGGGGCAACAGGTAACGCCTGCAACGACGATTGCATGCTTCTCGCGGCGGCGATGCCGCTAAGCCGGAAATAAAGGACGCTGCGCATGATGTCACCTCGAGATCCATCGCATCGCGCTCGCTACATGGCGAAGGCCCGCAATGCGGCGCCGCGACAGGCTGAGACTGACATGGATCGGCTGCGAAGTCGGTACGATGGCGGACACGGAATCCGATGCGGCGCGCCATGCAAAAAAAAGCCCTCGGCCCGAAGGCCGAGGGCATGAAAGGAATAGCGTTCAGCGTTGGCTTGCGTTTGCCGCCATCGCCGGTCGGCTGCACGACCCCTGCCCGGTTGCAGCCGCGTCTACTGCCTGGCAGTTCCCCGCTCTTCTGTGACTTGTGATACCCGTTCCCCATTGCCCAGGATCATCAGGGCGCTGTCATCCATTTCTGGCGACGGTTCTACCAACTCAAGCACTGGAATCTCCGGGAACAACACCACGACCAGCTCCCTGACGAGCTTGTGCGACTCGAATGGCCCGAAGCGGTAGACAGCTTTCCTGTCGATTTCCGCGAAGTACCATCCACCGACCATGTCGGGATAGACGATCACACTGTGACCATTAGCTTGGGCTTGCATGCGCCCTCCAAAACGTTTCCCCTGCCAAGTGGGTCGAGCGCCACTAGTTACCGTATGCCCCAAGGGGAGGGAGAGGCATGCCTTGACTGTGATGCGGCCTGCAGCCCTATGACATCTGGCCGATCGACATCTGGGGCATCTTAGGCGGGGGCCTATGGCAAGTCGGTACGCTAGCGTGCAAGTCGGGTTCTCTTTTTATGGCGCCAGTGTCTGGCGGCTTCGGCAAGCGCGCCATGCGGCTGGTTTACACTGGGGCTCAGATGGCGGTCCTGACCCTGATTTGCCATGGCAGATGCCGGCAAGAGGCAGGTCCTGAACCTACGGGGCCTACCCATGCAGACACAGGAATACGCCAGAGCCAATCATCTGTTGGCGGTGTTGCCGGAAGAAGAATGGGCGCGCCTGGCGCCGCAGCTGGTGCTGGTGGATTTGCCGCTGGGGCAGGTGATCTATGAGTCTGGGGACCGGCTCAATCATGTGTATTTTCCAACCACGTCGATCATATCTTTGCTCTACGTGATGGAAAACGGCGCATCGGCGGAGATCGCCATCGTTGGCAACGAGGGCATGGTCGGGATTGCGCTGTTCATGGGGGGCGAGACCACGCCAAGCCGTGCCATCGTCCAGAGCGCCGGCACGGCCTATCGGCTTGACAGCGCCACGGTGAAGGCGGAATTCAATCGCGCCGGCCCCATGCAGCGGCTGCTGCTGCGCTATACGCAAGCGCTGATCACGCAAATGGCGCAGACGGCCGTGTGCAACCGGCATCACTCCATCGAACAGCAGCTGTGCCGCTGGCTGCTGCTCAGCATGGACCGCTTGCCAACCAACAAATTGAAGATGACGCAGGAGCTGATCGCCAACATGCTTGGCGTGCGGCGTTCCGGCGTGACGGAGGCAGCGCTGAAACTGCAGAATGCCGGCCTGATTCGCTATCACCACGGGCATATCGAAGTGCTCGATCGGCCAGGGCTGGAGCAGCGCGTGTGCGAGTGCTATGCCGTGGTCAAGCGCGAGTGCGATCGCCTGCTGCCCAACCTGCGGGCGATCTGAGCGAGGATCAGGCCGCCTTGCCTGCCTCGTCCGCCAGGATCGAAATCAGCTCCGGCACCGTCGGCTGCGGCCGGGCGGTGTGGCTGGCGCGCTCGTAGGTATCCCGCACCGCCTCCGCCGTGGCACGCGCGGCGCCAAGCTCCTGCGCCATCGTGGTGTAGTAGCCCATGTCCTTGAGCGCGTTGGCAATCGAGAAGCGGAAGCCGGACTTGTCCTGCGACTCGATGTAGGGCCGCATGCGGTTGAGGATCACGCCGTCTGCGCCGCCCTTGGCCAGCACTTCCACCAGCACGCCCGGGTCTACGTCTGAGCGCTCAGCGCAGGCAGCGGCCTCGGCCAGCACGGCGGAGAAGCCCAGCGAGACAAAGTTGTGCAGCAGCTTGAGCCGGTGGCCCGAGCCGGCGGGCCCGGCGTGCACGATGTTCTCCGCGAAGCACGACAGCAGTGGCCGGCATTGCTCGAACAAGGCGCGGTCGCCGCCGACGATCAGGTTGAGGCGGCCTTCCTCGGCTTCCTTGGGCGTGCGCGTCATGGGCGCGTCAAGAAAGCGTGCGCCGGCCTTGGCCACCGCTGCGGCAATGCGCTCCGTGGACGAGGGAATGGCGGTGGAGCAGTCGATCACCACGGCGCCCTGGCGCAGGCCGGCAAGCACACCGTCCGGGCGGAACAGCACGTCCTCCACCTCCGGGGTGCCCGTGACGCACAGGATCACGATATCGACCGCGCGCGCTAGCTCGGCCGGGGTGGCGGCCGTGGTGGCGCCGGCCGCCAGCAGGTCGTCCACCGGCTGGTTGCCGGGATGGTCGAGCAGCACCAGCGGGTGGCCGTGCCTGGCGATGTTGGTGGCGATGCCATGGCCCATCATGCCGATGCCGATCATGCCGATTGTTTTCATGTTGTCTCCGATCTTGTGTTTTCTGCCAGGTGCGAATATCCGAGTCCGGCAGCGCCCGGCCGCGCTTGCCGCCAGGCGCTGCCGGCTCCGATTTAATTGATTCCAGGTCATCCTCGATCCCGTATTTTGGGCTCTCGGAGCCAACGCCGGGCGTCTTCTCGCGGCGCAAACGGCGCAAACGGCGCCACTGCGGTGGAGATGATGCCTGCATTCAGGCGATGATGGCGCAATCCAGCGCATCGGTCACGCGCCAGGAGCGGGCGTGGCTGCCGGTATGGAAGTGCGCGGGCAGGCCGAATGGCGTGTTGTTTGCCATGGCGACGGCATGGGGGATACGCGGTCCGGCGGCCGCGCGGATGGCGCGTCAGGCTTTTGGCGGCGGCGCGAACGCTGCGGCCTGCCCCGGCTTGCGCAGCATCTTGTCGACCTCGCCGGCATGCAGCTCCTCGATCTGGATCATCTGGCGCGCGAATTCCTCCAGCGCCACGGAGCGATCCTCCACCAGCGTCAGCAGCTCGCGATACAGCTTGAGGGCAGCGTTTTCCGCTTCCAGCGATTCACGCAGCATGGCGGCGGTATCGAAGGTGTGGCTGTCGAGCAGCTTGCCGATGGCCAGCGACGGATACGCGCCCAGCGTGGTAATCCATTCCCCCGCCTGCTGGGCATGCAGCAGCGATTCGTTGGCCTGCTCGCGCAGCCAGGAAACGATCGGGATGCGGCCGAAGCCGAACACAAGCAGCGAGTAATGGGTATAGCGCACCACCCCCGCAAGCTCGGCTTCGAGGATCCGGTTCAGCACGCTGACCACTTCTTCTTTTTCCATCTCAGCCATGGCACGTCCTCTCCGATGGGTTGGCGCTGCTACGTCATTGGCGGGTCGCAATCATCATGGAGTCCGGCCCGGTGAGCGGTTCCACCCGCGCTTGCGCAAAGCCCACTTGCCTGGCCCAGGCGCAGCACTGCGCCCCGGTGTAATCGAAGCCGCCCGGAGTTTCGATCAGCATGTTCAGGCTCATCAGCAAGCCAAACACGTTCTGTTTGCGCGCGTCGTCGATCATGGCGTCATAGACGATCAGGCGGCCGCCGGCGGGCAGCGCGGCGTGGCATTTTTCCAGCAGGTATAGCTTCTGCTCGAGATCCCAGTCGTGCAGGATATGCCCCATGACAAGCACGTCTGCTTGCGGGCAGGGGTCGTTGAAGAAGTCGCCGGGATAAAAACGCAGCCGATCCTGCAAGCCATGCAAGGCGACATATTCCTCGAAGACCGGGCCAACCGCGGGCAGGTCGAAGCCGCCGCCGCGCAGGTGCGGGTGAGCCAGCGCGATCTGTACCGGCAGGGCGCCCTGCGCCGTGCCGATATCGATAAAGGTCTGGCACTGCGCCCAGGGGAATTTGCGCGCCATCGCCTGGGCGGCGGCCAGGCTGACGCCGGTCATGGCTTGCAGGAATCCGCGCAAGCCTTGTTCGTCCCGATAGATTGCGGCGAAGAGGTCGCCATGCTCGTCGGCCTGGGTCTGCGGCAGGCCGGAGCGCAGTGAATCGGTCAGCGACGCCCAACTGGGGTACAGCCGCGCATTGGCCATCTCCAGCAGGCCGCCTACATAGCTGGGCTTGGCCTTGTCCAGGAAGAGGTCCGTGTCGGGCGTGTTGCTGTACCGGCTGGGCGCCTCGGCGTCTTCGCGCTCGAGCAGGTGCAGGGCCACCAGCGCGTCGAGGAAATCCACCGCGCCGCGTGGATGCAGGCCAAGGGCGGCGGCCAGGGGGCCGGCCGGCTGCGGCGCCTTCGCCAGTTGCGTGAACACGCCAAGCTCCACCGCGCTGAGCAAGGTCTTGGAGGCCCAGAAGCCCATCCCGAGCTGCAACACCCGCTCCGGTGTCAGGTCCGGCACCTGCCATGGGCTGGCGGGCGTGGGGCCGCGGGCGACGTCTTTTCCGTTCTGCATAGGTCACCTCGTCGCCGCCGCCGGCACGTACCCGGATACCCGGGCGCCGGGGCGTAGGGAAGGATGCTGGTAACTCTAGATGCCGGAAGAGGCGAAATCCAGCCGATTCTGGCGCGGCAGCCTTGGCACCCCCCAATCCTGCCGGGGGATGCCACCGAATGCCCCTTCGGCCTGCGGGACTTGCGGGGTCTACAGGGCCGCGGCCAGCCGCCGCCCGCGACAAAGATGGGTGACAAGCAGCGCAAGGCCGAGCAGGCATCCCAGGCACCAGGCAAAGGCGCTGCCGTAGCCATGCGCCGTGCCGGCGCTTTCCAGCCGCGCATAGAACAGGTTCCCGAGCAGCGCCACGCCAACTGAGTTGCCCACCTGCTGCACCGTGGCCAGCACACCGGCGGCCACGCCGGCATGGTGTTGCGCCGTTCCCGCCAGCACGGCGCAGGCCAGCGGCGCCATCACCATGCCAATGCCCGCGCCCTCTACCACTAGCAGGATCAGCATCACGGTCATCAAGCCGGTGCCTTGCGCCTGCCATGGCAGCAGCGTGTTCGCCAGTTGCAGCCAGTGGCCCGCCGCCAGCAGCATGGCGCCATAGGCGATGGACGAGCGCCCCAGGCGGGCGGCGATGCGCGGCGCGGCCAGTGAGGTGGCGAAGAAGCCCAGCGCCAGCATCGTGAACGCGCCGCCGCCTTGCAGCGGGCTCAGGCCAAGGCCGTCTTGCAGGTAGAGCGCCAGCACGAAGTAGAACGAGGCATTGCCGGCGTAGAAGGCGACCGTCACGGCCAGGCCGCGCGCAAAGCCTGGCGCGGCGAACAGCGCCGGGCTCACCAGCGGCTGCCCGCCGCGCGCATGCAGCCAGCGCTGATGCCAGGCGAACACGGCGAGCAACACGGGCGCCATGGCCAGCGTAACCAGGGCGGCGGGCGGCCAGCCTTGCTGCCTGCCTTCTACCAGAGGCCACACCAGCGCACCCAGCGCCGCCGCCAACAGCGCCATGCCAGGCACGTCGGGCTTGCTGCCGCTGGTGGGCGGCGATGCGCGCAACACGCGTGGCGCCAGCAGCAGCGCAATGATTGCCACGGGCACGTTGATCAGGAAGCAAGTGCGCCAGCCCAGCCCGCCCAGGTCGGCCCGGATCAACGCGCCGCCCACCAGTTGGCCGAGCAGCGCCGCCAGGCCTAGCGTGAGACCGTACGCGGCGAATGCCCGCGCCCGCGCGGGCCCGGTGTAGGTGAGCGAGAGCATGGCCAGCACCTGCGGCTGGAGCAGCGCGCCCGCCAGGCCCTGCGCCACGCGTGCCGCGACCAGAACGGGAGCGGACGGGGCAAGCCCGCAAGCGGCGGAGGCGAGCGCGAACAGCAACAGGCCCAGCATGAACATGCGGCGCCGCCCGAGCATGTCGCCCAGCCGCCCGCCGGTGATCAGCCCGGTGGCATTGGCCAGGCCATAGCCCGCCACCACGAACTGCAGCGCGCCGGCGCTGGCGTGCAATTCGTGCTGGATGGCCGGCAGCGCCACATTCACGATAAAGAAATCCATCACCACCATGAAGGTGCCGCTCAGCATCACCAACAGGGCCAGGTGGTCCATGGGGGTCGGGGACGATGCGGCGGCGTGGTGCGCGACGGGCGCGCTCTCGGCGCGGTTCAGGCTCGAGGAGGTCATGGCTGGAGTCCTTGGCAAGGGGCCTTAGCCGAGTTCGCGCACGAACGCCAGGATGTCCGCGCCCAGCCGCTGCGCATGCGTGAACGGCAGGCCGTGCGGCGCGCCAGCGTAGACGGCGAGGCGGGCGTCGGGCAGCAGGGCCGCTGTGCGCTCGGCGGTCAGCGCAAGCGGGCAGGAGGCATCGTTGTCGCCGTGGACCAGCAGGGCGGGCACCTTGATGGCCGGCAGTTCCGCGCGGAAATCCGCATGGGTGCTGGCGTGGTTGCAGCCCAGCAGCGCCTGCAGCGAAGTCTGCAGGGCCATGGCGCGCACCCACGCAAGCCGCGGCGCCGAGCACAGGCCGCCGCCGAACGCAGCGAGATTGTTCTCCACCCAGAGCGGAAAGTCGTCCGCCAGCTCGGCCGCCGCTTGCGCCAGCAGCGCGGGATCGATGCCGTCCGGGTTGTCCTCGCTGCGCGGCACGCACGGCGTGGTGCAGCCCACCAGCACGATGCCGGCGACGCGGCCCGCGCCGTGGCGCGACAGGTAGCGCACGATTTCTCCCGCAGCCATCGAATGGCCGACCAGCGTCACGCGCCGCAGGCCGTGCGCGTCGATGACGTCCGCGAGATCGTCGGCCAGCGTATCGAAGTCATAGCCATGCCCGGGATCGCTGGAGCGGCCATGCCCCCGGCGGTCGTAGGCGATGCAGCGCACGCCTGCAGCATGCAGCGCCTGCATCTGCCCGCCCCAGACGTCCGATGGCAGCGCCCAACTGGCCGCGAACAGCACCACGTCCGCCGCCGGATTGCCGTCGTGCCAGTCTCGCACGAACAGCGACACGCCGTCACGGGTCAGCACATGGCCGGGCTGTGTGGAATGGAGCCGAGCGGGGATTGATGCGCCGGGATGGCGCAGGGACGGGGCGGAATGTGAAATGGCGGCGGCAGGCATGAGACAGCTCCGGTGGCGGTTACCTGGCGAGTCCAGGCAAGCTCAGTGTGGGAGCTGGGGGGCTGCGCGCCAATTACGCGGCAGGTAATCAAGGTGCCGATGACGACCGCGGCAGGGGCCAGGAGGATCACGGTGCCGGCTATGACCGGTGCGCCAGTCGCGCCGGTCCTGGACGCCGGCGAGCGGGAGAATGGGCGAAAGGGAGAACGGGCGGAAGGGAGAACGGGCGGAAGGGAGAACGGGCGGAAGGGAGAAAGTTACCGCCTGCGATGGCTGCGCAGCGCCCGCGGCGTCCCGCTCCGAATCGCCTCCTCGAGCAAATCCGCGAGGGCCCGCGTCCGGCGTTCCGCGATCTGCTGCACCGTGGCCAGAGCGCCAGGGATCCCCATATCCGTGAGCGCACCGGCGCCCAACTCCTTCACGGTTTCGCCGCGACGGGCCGTATCGATCTGTGGTTTCGCGTCGTTTAGCATGGGATTCGAGGCCTGCGGTTGCTGTTTCAGGCCGGATTGTGCACCCATCTTGCGTGGGTACGATCCCCCCTTGTTGGGGTAATCGTGAAGGACTATTGACGGCGGAAAAGCGCCCGTGCCGACGCCCGGCGATCCACCATCGGGATGATGCGGATGAGCGCCATAGGCCATTGCGGCGAGGACGTTTCGCGCAGGGCCCGGTGTTTCGGGTGTACACGCGCGAATCACGCAACTCAGCCTGCAAGAAGCGCCGCGAAACGGTCAATGTCCACGTTCCCGCCGCTAACGATGATGCCCACGCGCTTGCCCATCAGTTCGGCCTTCATGCCGCGTGCGGCGGCGAGGCCCAGGCAGCCGGTTGGCTCCACGACCAGCTTCATGCGTGACGCAAAGAAGCGCATGCCATCGACCAGCTCCTCGTCACTGGCGGTAAGGATATCGTCGACATCACGGCGAATGATCTCGAACGTGTGACGGCCTAGGTGCTGCGCCTGCGCGCCGTCGGCGATGGTCTTCGGCGTATCGATATGCACGATCGCGCCGGAGCGCAACGATTGCTGGCCATCGTTGCCGGTGGCGGGCTCTACGCCGTAGATCTTGCACCGCGGCGCCAGTGCGCGCGCGGACAGTGCGGAGCCGGAGAGCAGGCCGCCGCCGCCCAGGCAGACGAACAGGGCATCGAGCTCGCCCGTTTCCTCGAACAATTCCTTGGCGGCGGTTCCCTGGCCGGCAATCACGTCCGGCTGGTCATAGGACCCAATCAGCGTCAGGCCCTGTTCCTCCGCCAGCTTGTGGCAGATTGCCTCGCGGTCGTCGGTGTACCGATCATAGAGCACCACCTTGCCCCCGTAGCCCTTGGTCGCCGCCACCTTGGCAGCCGGCGCATCGTGCGGCATGAGGATCGTCGACGGTATCCCCAGTAATGCCGCCGACAGTGCGATGCCCTGCGCGTGGTTGCCACCGGAGAAGGCGAGAGCGCCCCGGCGGCGTTGCGCGGCATCGAAGCGCGCCAGCGCATTGAATGCACCACGAAACTTGAAGGCGCCAGTGCGCTGGAGGTTCTCGCACTTGAAGAATAAAGCGGCGCCCAGTTCCTTGTCGGCGGTCTGGGAGCGCATCACGGGAGTCCGGTGGGCAAAGCCTTCAATCCGGCGCGCGGCCGCTAACACGTCATCGAAGGTTGGAAGATTCAGGATCATCGTTAAGTCTTGTTAGATTGATGGCGCTGTCAGGGCCGATGGATTCTGGGGCCCCTGAGTATCGATAGCACGCCGCTGGGCAGGCGTGCCATCGTCATGGCCTGCGGCGCCATGTCGGTCAGATTGCAACTGGTGCGAAAGTCTCAATCAAACCGTGGTCCGCTTTCCCTTTCCTGTTCCTGCTCGAGCAGCTCTTGCTGCTTGCGGGTACTCAGAGGTGCGATCAATCTGTACATATTATCTATATCTGGATAATTTGTAAATTCATGGCCAAAGGACATGGAACATCCCCCGGTCCTGTATCCATAGGAGTCGGGTGAATCGAGCCTGCCGGCCTAAGCAGGCGGTTCAACATTGAGCGAACAAGGTTCACGGCTCAATGAATCGCGGCAGCAAGGCCAAAAAAAATGCCCGCCAGGTAAATGGAGGGCATGAAGAAGTGACATTGGGCGAGACGCTTTTCCCGCCCGCACGCAGTGTCTCACCGTGGGCGCTGGGCATCTGCCCCAATAGCGTGGGGATTGTGCTCCATCACTCACTTGACTTGGATCAACATTAAAAGCTATGAGATGTGATCTCCGCTCCCTGCGGGGCAGTGGCCCGCGATGGCCGCAGCGGCCTGCTTACTGCTCGCGTGGCACAAACCGCCAGCCGCCGGCTTCGAGCGCAAAGGCAAAGCCGGTGACGCGCTGGTCGGGCTTGCCGCCGGTGGAGATCATGGCGGAGCAGCGCACGTTGCCGCTCTCGTGGCTCAGACTGCACTCGTCGAGCTGCTTGACCGTCAGCGATGTGGCCATTGCGGTCAGTTCCGCGACTGCCTGCGCATCCGTCTGGGTCTGCAATTGCCCACGGGCAAATTCGCGCATCGATGCGGTGGCTTGCGCGGCGTCCGGGCCACTGATGGCGGGTTCTTCACGGCGCACCAGTACCCACGGCTCCGGATTGCCGCCGAAGGCCAGTGCGCGGTAGCCGTCGCGGCGGCCGGCCTTGACCCCGACGATGCAGACGATCTCGCCGCCGCTGGCGGGCAGGCAGCCCTTGACCGTATGCGCCTTGATGGAAGCCATGATCCCTGCCACAAACGGCGACCGCGCACGCTCGGCCGCGGCCGGGTCAGTCTGCTCCAGTTGCTTCAGGCGCTCGGCCTCCGCTTGCTGGATGGCGGCGGTGACCTGGTCGGGCGTGGGCGCGGGCGGGGCCTCGGCGGCGATGACGCCGGCGCTGGCGGACGCCAGGCAGACAGAGAGGAGTGCAGCTCGGGTAGCGAGGCGGGAAATGCGCATGGATAGGGAGCAACGGCCGGATAAGAAGGGCGGCCAGTTTAGCACCCGGGCAGGCAGTCATGAGCAGCAAGGGCCTCTTTGTCGGGGCGCTCGTTTTCCATTTTCCGTTCCGGGGCCACGTCCGGCGCCCGGTGCCAGTCACCGGCATGAAACAGCCCGCCGATCGGCGGGCTGGGCGGCCTGGTCAGGCCTTGCGGGGTCCAAGCGCCTTAGCTGGCTTTCTCTTTCTTCTGGTGATGGACGATCCGGTCCCACCAGTAATGGAACGGATGGGCGTGTTCCGGATAGAGCACCGACTTGTGGAAAAAGCCTGCGCGAATGACGAAGGCGTAGAGCAGGACGACTGCCCCGAGGAAGAGCATATAGGCGATCATGGCGGTTCCCTTTTATGGTGGCCATGATTCATTGTAGGCTTCGTGCGCCTGGCGTGCTGGGCGCTGGCGGCTAGGTGTTCCTGGCCTCCAGCGCGGCTAGCTGGCTAGCTACTTCAGCGGCCAGGTCGTGCAGATCCATGACGGAAACATCGTGAACGGCTGAGCTGATGCCGGAAGCGCCTCTCAGGCGCGGGTTGCAGCGCCAGCTTGCCATTCGCCGCACCGGGACGGAACCCGCCATGCCACTCATTCAGAGCGATATCCCCGCCCGCCTGGACCGCCTGCCGTGGTCGCGCTGGCACTGGAGGGTGGTAGTCGCGCTGGGGGTGGCGTGGGTGCTCGACGGGCTCGAGGTGACGCTGGTGGGATCGCTGGGCGGCGTGCTCGAGCGCCCGGATGGCCTGGGCCTCAATGCGGCGCAGGTAGGGTGGCTAGGGTCGCTGTACATAGCTGGCGCGGTATTGGGCGCGCTGGTGTTCGGCCGCCTTGCGGACCGCCTTGGCCGCAAGGCCTTGTTCCTGGTGACGCTGGCGGTGTACATGGCGGCGACATTGGCCACCGCTTTTTCCACGGGTTTTGTCTTCTTCGCGGTGTGCCGCTTCCTGACGGGCCTTGGCATCGGGGGCGAGTACGCGGCGATCAACTCGGCCATCGACGAACTGATCCCGGCGCGCGTGCGCGGGCGCGTCAGCCTGGCCATCAACGGCAGCTTCTGGTTCGGCGCCGCGCTTGGCGCGGGCCTGAGCCTGGTGCTGCTGGATCCGCGCGTGCTGGGCCCGGCCGTGGGCTGGCGTGCGGCGTTCCTGCTCGGCGCAGTGCTGGCGCTAGCCATCTTGCTGGTGCGCCGGGACGTGCCGGAGAGCCCGCGCTGGCTGCTGACGCACGGGCGTGGCGAGCAAGCCGGGCGCATCGTCGCCGCCATCGAGGCGCAGGTGGTGGCCCAGTACGGCGCGTTGCCGCCGGCCACGGGCACGATCCTGCTTTCCAGGCGCGCGGCGCCTACGCTTGGCGAGGTCGCGCATGTGCTGTTCAAGCGCTACCGGCTGCGCAGCGCGGTCGCCCTGGCGCTAATGGTCTCGCAAGCGTTCTTCTATAACGCGATCTTCTTTACCTATGCGCTGGTGCTCACGCGCTTTCACGGCGTGCCCGATAACCGCGTGGGGCTGTATATCTTCCCCTTTGCGCTGGGCAATGTGCTGGGGCCACTGCTGCTGGGGCCGCTGTTCGACCATATCGGGCGGCGCCGCATGATCGGGCTTACCTATGTGCTCTGCGGCGTGGGACTGGCCATGACCGGGTGGGCCTTCGAGCAGGGCTGGCTTGACGCGCGCAGCCAGGCGCTGTGCTGGTCGGCGGTGTTTTTCCTGGCCTCCGCGGCGGCCAGTTCCGCTTACCTGACGGTGAGCGAGGTCTTTCCCATCGAGACGCGCGCCCTCGCCATTTCGGTGTTCTACGCCGTGGGGACGGGCACCGGAGGCTTTATCGGGCCGTTGCTGTTCGGCGCGCTGATCGAGAGCGGCAGCCGCGCCGCGGTGGCTGTTGGCTATGGCATTGGCGCGGCGCTGGTGATCGTCGCGGGCTTGTTTGCCCTGCGTTATGCGGTCAATGCGGAAAAGCGCCCGCTGGAAGAGATTGCGCCGCCGCTGTCGTCGCGCGATTAGCCCACCTTGCATGGCGCGCCGGCAACACGGGCGCGGTCTAGTCTGCTCAGACCGGATCCTTCCTGCGGAATGCGGCCTGCGCGGTGGCGATCAGACGGCCTTGGCTGTCGGTGACCTCGGCGTTGGAGAAAAATACCCGGCGGCCACCGCCCACGCGCCGGCCAACCACCAGCAGCGGCTCCACTTGTGCGGACGAGACATAGTTGACGTTCAGCGAGATGGTGGTGGCGGCGCGGCGCACGCCATTCTCGGGAAACAGGCCGGCGTAGCCGCCCGCCGCGTCCAGCAGCGTGGCCAGGATGCCGCCTTGCACAACGCCCGTGTTGTTGAGGTGCGCAGCCTGCGGCATCAGCGACATGCGCACCAGGTCCGGCTGCCACTCGACGATGGTGAGATTCAGCGATTCGAGAAAGGGATTCTCCAGCGCGTATGGCTGGCTTGCGGGGGTGTTGTCAGGCATGGCGAGCGAAGGACTGTGCCGGTGTGTTGGAATGGCCGTCATGATAGCCGCTAGCGGCCCGCGGCAATCTGGACGGCTTCGCTGTCACGCTCTCCGACGGGACGGGCGAGATGTGTCTGCCGTGCGCCTGATCCTGTTCGCAGGCCCCAGTGATGGCTAGGCGGGCATTGCGCCCATCATTAGCAGCCCGCATCCGCCCAGCATCCCCGCCCAGCGGGCGGCGCGTACCGCGATGGCCGGCGCGTAGCTGAGCAGCAGCACCAGCACGAGCGCGCCGAGCGTCAGCGTGCCGATCCATGAGACGCTGCCCATCGGCCAGCCTAGCTGCCGCACGCAAGCCGCCAGGGCAAGGGCCAGCGCGGCCCAGCCTAGTCCCTGCAGGCGCAAGCGCTCGGCGGGCGAAGGCGCGGCGCCGCGGCCGTGGCGATCGGCATAGTGGCGGTCCAGCGTCTGGCTGAGCGCGGTGAAACCGCTATAGGTGAAGGCCAGCGCGGTGAAGAAACCCAGGCTTGCGCTCATGCGGCTCCCTTCGCATCGCTCGATGGCATACCGATGTCTTTGGCTGGCACCGGGCGCCGCGCGGGTACGCGCGCCTTGGCGCGCCGCCCCAGGATATGCGCTGCCGCGCCCAGCGCAATGCCCAGCGCCAGCACCGTCAGGTCGAACCCGGCCACGGCAGCAGGCCCCTGGCGTTGCAGCAGCGTCACGCCCAGGTGGGTCTGCGTGGTGAAGGCGTTGAGCACGGGAATGGCAGCGAGCATCAGCGCGCCGGCCCACAGCTGCACGCGCCACATGGTGCGCGTCGGCCGCACCTGCGCCAGCACGGCTGCCGCCCCCCAGGCGATGAAGAAGGCATGGATCTCCGCGTCGGGGCGGTGCGGCATGCCCGCGGGCAGCAAGCGGTTGGCCCAGAAGTACGTAGCAAACGCGATCGGCAGGCCGGCAATAGCGCCGAGGTTGAGCGCGTCCACCAGCCGCAAGCCAAAGCTCGGGCGGGCGCCGGCCGCCAGTGCCTTGGCCTGGCCCTGGCGCGTCTTTACGCCCCACAGCAGCGCGCCGGTGGCCACCATGGCGCAACCTGCCAGTCCGCTCACGAAGAACAGCGCGCGCAGCAAGGGCCCGGCGAAATGCGCCTCGTGCAGGCCCACCATCACGCCACGCGTCTGGTTGGCCGCGCCGGGCGCGTCGCCCGTGGCCAATACCAGCGCGCCGGTGACGCCGTTAAAGCGCATCGACGGCGCATTGGCGGACAACGAGCCTTCGGTGCCGCGCGACACCGTGATGGTGGCGTTGGCATCGCCCGCCAGCATGATGGCGACGCGGCTGGGCTGCGCGCCATGCCAATGGCGCATGGCTTGTTCCACCAGCGGGGCGACCGGCGTCAGAGGCGCCGCCTGCCCGCTTGGCTTGCCCTGCGGCGCGCGGCCGAAGGCTTCGTTGTTGAAAGCCTGCTGGTTGCCCTGGTACGCAGTCTGGATGCCCCACGGCATGTACATGAACATCAGTGTGACCAGCCCGGTGTAGGTGATCATCAGGTGGAAGGGCAGGGCCAGCACGGCGGTGGCATTGTGCGCATCGAGCCAGGAGCGCTGGCCCTTGCGCGGTCGGAAGGTGAAGAAGTCCTGGAAGATGCGCCGGTGCGTGATGATGCCGCTGAGAATGGCCACCAGCATGAACATCGCGCAGAAGCCGACGATCCAGCGCGCCCAGATCGCCTGCATGAAGTACAGGTCGAAGTGCAGGCGGTAGAGGAACTCGCCGCCGCGCGTGTCGCGCACGGTCTGCAGGAAGGCGCCGGTGGCGGGATCCAGCGTGCGGCTCTCGAAGCGGCCGCGGCCGCCCCCGACGCCTGAAGCCGGCGCGCCGGGTGGGCGCATCCACAGCACGTTTACCGCGGGGTTGCGCGCATCCGGCAGGTCGATGAACCAGCGGGGAGAGTCCGAGGCGTTGCGCTGCAGGTACGCTACCGCACGGCTGGCGGCCTCGGCGCTGGAGACTTGCGTGGCGGCCGAGCGGTGCAGCTCGGGCTTCATCCACAGCGTGATCTCGTCCTTGAAGTAGCTGGCGGTGCCGGCGCAGAACACCAGCAGCAGCACCCAGCACACCAGCAGCCCGGACCAGCTATGCAGCCAGGCCATCGATTGACGCAGCCCGGCCCTCATGGCGCGCTCCGCAAGGCAGCCAGCAAGAGGCCGAGCACCGCGGCAGGCACCACCACGCCGGCCCAGGCGCGCCACGCGCTGACGGCGGCGAACACCCACAGCACCGCGCACGCGTAAAGCGAGAATGACAGCAGCGTGGCGGTCATCACCGCCTCGTCCGGCGGCATGGGCACCACCACGGCCAGCAGCCCGGTGGCCACGGCCGCGAGCACATAGCCGCCCCCGATGGCGGCCACCACGCGCGAGGCAACGCCAAGGCGATAGCGGCCGGTCTGGCTCAACCCCATGACAAGCGCTCCCTTACTTGTTGGGCGCGGCTGCCGGCACTGCGGGTACCGCGGCCAGGCCATCGCCCTGCGTCAGCGACAGGGTGGTGACGTAGCTGGCGATGTCGTACGGCTTGCCATTGCGCTCGCCGGCGGTCTTGTCGATGTGGTGCACCTCCAGCACGTAGGTGCCTTGCCACGGCTGCGCCAGGCGCACGATGCCTTGCTCGTCGGTGCGCAGCTCGCGGCCCCAGCCGGACTGCACGGCCACGCCCACCTTGGCCTTGGGCAGTGGGCGGCCGGCATAGACCACCTGGTACTCGCCGGCGCGGCCGGTGGGCACGATGTCCAGCGTGAGCTTGGGCGTTACAGCGGTGGTGGAGCCAGCGCCCAGCAAGCGAGCCGCCGGCGTCCAGGCGGTGCGGATCACCTTGTCGCCGTCCTTGCGCTCCAGCAGCGCATAGCCCGTGTCCTGCGCGACGATGGTCTCGCCCGCGCCTGCGCGCCCCGAGAGCACGAAGCCGTTGGTGGTCTTGTCGGCCTTGAGGGGTTGCTCGCCCCTGGCCGTTACCAGCACGGCGGTGGGCTGCACGAACCGGTCCAGCAGTCCCGGCGAAACTTCGCGCAGGTTCTCGTTGAATTCGCCAAAATACAGTTGGGCGGCCGCCGGCGTTTGCTCAAGCCAGACCTGGTGAGCCTGAGCGGTGCCGCTCAGTGCGGCGCCGCAAAGCAGGGCCGAGGTGATGAGGCGATTCATGGGCTATGCATCCTTTCAAGATGGGAGGCTGGCGGTGCCGTGTTGCGCACAGGCCGTTGGCTGGGACGGCTAGGAAATCGTGACCGTGAAGTCGCATATGATAATCGTTCTCATTTAATTTGTGTGGGTTTTGCATGATGGCGCAGCGTTGGGGGCAGGGCATGGACGCAGGCTGGCCGATGCCCCCCGGAGGCGGATTTGCGGTCATTGAAGGGGTGCAGGAGAGGGGCCTTTGGCCCGGCTTTTGCGTCCGGATTCGAGGCTCGGCGGGGGCTGGTCCCGCGCTCGGCTATCATGTGCGATCCTCAGGATCTTCAGTGTGCGGCCAGCGCCGCATCCGCGACCGTTTCCCCGCCCCTTCTACCTGCATTTATTGTGTCTTTTGCCATGCCTTCTTCTGATCCCGCCGACGTCAAGAAAGTCGCCGCCATTGTCTGGATCCGCGTCCAGATGGAGCGGCTCGGCATCTCCATGGATGAATTGGAGGCGGCAGGTTGTTTTGACTGGGAGGCGGCGCCCGCCAGGGCGCCGATCGAGGAACCCATCGTGAAGGAAAATGAAATGGATGTAGATGTCGCCCAGGCGCTGTTGCCCGCAGGGCCGATCACGGCACCGCCCGCGCTGTTGCCTGCCGGGCCAATCACCGCACCGCCGGTAGTCGCACCTGCGCCATTGCGCAAGGCCGTAGCGCGCAAACGCGTTCCTGCCCCTGTCAGGCAATCAGCGCCACCTGCTGTGCCGGTCGCAAGGCCAATCGCAACACCGGTCGCCGCGCCTGTCGTAGATGCGGTGGCAGCGGCTGACGCCGTGCCCGCGGAAAAGCCGACGGCAGCGTTGGTTGCCGAGCCGGTGGCAGCCCTGGCCGCCGCTCCTGCGCCTGCACGGGTAACCATGTCCGTGCCCGCGCAGAAAGCGGGAGCCGTGAAACCAGCGGCACCTCCAGCGGTGCCGGCACAGGTAGCCGAGGCCGCCGCCGCGCCGGCAGCGGCCGCACCTGCGCCAGCACTGGCGCAGGCGAGCGCGCCCGCACGCCGCTACCGCAATGCGGAGGGACAGGTCTGGGATGGCGTGGGCCCCATGCCCGCATGGCTGCTGCGCGCAGTCAACGCGGGCCAGTCGGTGGAGCATTTCCGGGTGAATTGAAGACAGCGGCCGATGGCCGCTGTCTTGGTCGCTGCCGGCGAGGCAGCGATGGCGCCGCGCTGCCGTTCAGGCCAGCGGGTTAATGATGGTGCGGCAGCGGATAAACGTCGTTTCCGCATCCAGCGCGGCGGCCAGCGTCGGCGAGGGCACCTTGTCGAGGTCGGTCACCACATAGCCCATCTGGCCATGCGTCTGCAGGTGCTGGGCCACGATGTTGACCCCGTCGCGCGCCAGCAGCGTATTGAGCGCGGCGAGCGCGCCCGGCGCGTTGCCGTGCACGTTGAGCAGCCGCGCCGGCGACGTTAGCGGGCCGGGGCTCACCTCGGGGAAATTCACCGCGCCAATCGTGTCGCCCGTCCTGAGGAAGGCAATCAGCTTGGTGGCGACTTCCGTGCCGATATTTTCCTGCGCCTCCTCCGTGCTGCCGCCGATATGCGGCGTCAGGATCGCGTTGGGCACGCCCTGCAGCGGGCTGGTGAAGCGGTCAGCGTTGGTCTTGGGCTCTTCGGGGAAGACGTCGATCGCCAGGCCGGCGATATGGTTGTCATCGCACGCCGCGCGCAGCGCTTCGATATCCACCACGGTGCCGCGCGACGCATTGATCAGGATCGCGCCACGCCGGAACTGCCGGAGCACGTCGGCATCGATCATCTTCTTGGTCTGCGCGGTGGCCGGCACGTGCAATGTCACGATGTCGGCCTGCGACACCGCATCCGCCAGCGAGCGCGCCGCGCGCGCCGAGCCCAGCGACAGCTTGGCCTGCACATCGTAGTACACCACGCGCATGCCCATGGCTTCTGCCAGCACGCCAACCTGCGAGCCGATATTGCCGTAGCCGATGATGGCGATGGTCTTGCCGCGCGCCTCGAACGACCCGCTTGCGCCCTTGGCCCATTTGCCGGCATGCGCCAGCGCGTTTTTCTCCGGAACGCGGCGCAGCAGCAGGATCGCCTCCGCGATAACCAGCTCGGCCACGGAACGCGTATTGGAGAACGGCGCGTTGAACACCGGCATGCCGGCGCGGGCTGCGGCGTCGAGGTCTACCTGCGAGGTGCCGATGCAAAAGCAGCCAATGGCCACGAGGTGCTTGGCGGCTTCGATTTCAGCGGCGCCAAGGTGCGTGGCGGAGCGAATGCCGAGAATCTGGTGGGCCGCGGGAGCGCGATGCAGTTCGTCGCCAGCGAGCGCGCCGGTGCGGCGCTCGACGGTGACATGCGCTTCCTTGAAGCGCTCAACGGCGGTGTCATGGATGTTTTCAAGCAGCAGTGCTGAGGTCATGGCGATTGGGTGATGGCGGCGAAGGCGCGAGGTGGGTGCGGCAGCGCGAGGGCATGCGCAAGGTGAGACGTACGCTGCCATGGTAACGCAGGCAGCGCTGCCCGGCCGAACACCCACATTGCCGCCAATGGCAAATCCGCCGCGCCCGGGACGAGGCTCGCTAGGGAAAGCCCCCGGATTGACCGGCGAATCAACGGCTCCTACAATTAATCGGAATGTTATTCCGTCTAATAGAACAAGTAGGCGCACCAACTTCGGAAGAGCGACCCGCCGCCCCGAGAGCTGGCGTGAGCCACGCATAGCGAACACCGGACACCGGACACCGGACACCAGTCAGACATCAATGGAGACAGCCATGTACCACCGCCTTTGCGCCAGCCTTGCCCTGGCAACCCTTAGCGTGGCCACTACCTATGCCCACGGCGGCACCTGGCCCGACAAGCCGGTGCGCATCGTTGTGCCATACACCGCCGGTGGCACCACCGATTTCGTGGCCCGTCAGGTGGCGCAGAAGCTGACCGAAAGCACTGGCAAGTCGTTCTTCGTGGAGAACAAGCCCGGCGCCAGCGGCACCATCGGCACGCTGCAGGTGGCACGTTCCGCGCCCGATGGCTACACGCTGCTGGCCAACGACACCACGTACACCATGCTGCCGTCGCTGTTCAAGGCGCTGCCCTGGGACTACAACAACGACCTGGTGCCGGTGACCACGATTGCGCAGACGCCGGTGATCCTGATCGTGCCCGCGAGCTCGAAGTTCAAGACGCTGCAGGAACTGATCGACTTCGCCAGGCAAAACCCGGGCAAGCTGAACTTCGGCTCGGGCGGCGCCGGCAGCTCCACCCACTTGTCCGCCGAGGTCTTCAAGAAGGACGCCAGGATATCGATCACGCATATCCCGTACAAGGGCGCGGGCGATGCGCTGATGGGGCTGATCGGCAACAACGTGGATATCCTGATCACCGCCACGCCAACCGCGGTGCCGCAGATCAAGGGCGGCAAGGCCCGCGCGCTGGCGGTCACGGGCGCCGCGCGCGTGCCCGCGCTGCCGGACGTGCCGACCTTTGCCGAAGCTGGCCTCAAGGACTACAAGGTCATCAACTGGTTTGGCCTGGCGGCGCCCAAAGGCACGCCCCCTGCGCTGGTCGCCAAGCTGCAGGCGGAGGTGCACAAGAGCGTGAACAGCCCGGAGGTGAAGGAGCGCCTGGCCAGCATGGGCGCCCAGCCGGGCGGCATTGCGCCTACGGAATTCGCCAGGCGCATCAAGGACGACACCGCGCTGTGGAGCCAGGTGGCAAAATCCGCCGATGTGAAGGCCGAGTAAATGGGCAAGCGCCGCCATTGCGCGGCGCCAGGACAACAAGGAACGAACATGTACTTCAGAACGGTGCCCCGGGAGATATCCCTCCAGGTCTTCACAGCAATGCCCGCGCATTTGCGCAAGACTGGCGTGCGCTCCGAGTGGGCTGATGCCAACAAGGGCGGGGCCTGCATCGACAGCTTCCTGGAGGGGCCGGTATTCGACCCCGCGGGCAACCTGTACGTGACGGACATTCCGTTCGGGCGCATCCTGCGCATCTCGCCGGCCGGGGAATGGTCGCTGGTCGCCGAGTACAAGGGCGAGCCCAATGGCATGAAGTTCCTGAACGCGCGCGAACTGGTGGTGGCGGACTATCGCAACGGCCTGTTGCGCGTCAACGTGGACACGGGCGAGGTGACCACCTTGCTGGGACGGCGCAACGCGGAGCAGTTCAAGGGCGTGAACGACCTCGTGATCTCCCGTAATGGCGACTTGTATTTCACCGACCAGGGCCAGACCGGCCTGCACGATCCCACGGGCCGCGTCTACCGCCTGCGTGCCGGCGGGCAGCTGGACCTGCTGCTGGGCAATGTGCCCAGCCCCAACGGCCTGGCGCTGTCCTGCGACGAGAAGGTGCTGTTCGTTGCGGCCACGCGCGGCAATTGCGTGTGGCGCGTGCCGTTGCAGGCCGACGGCAGCGTGTCGAAGGTAGGGCAGTTCTTTAGCTTCTACGGCACCAGCGGCCCCGACGGCATGGCCATCGACAGCCGTGACCGGCTGTTTGTGGCGCATGCCAGCCTGGGCTGCGTGTGGGTGCTGAGCAAGCGCGGCGAGCCCGAGGCGATCCTCGCCAGCCCGGCGGGCGCAACCACCACCAACCTGGCGTTTCAGCCCGCCGTTGAGCCGGGGCAGCCGCGCAAGGTGTTTGTGACCGAATCGGAAACGGGGACGATCCTGTTCGCGGATCTGGACGAGGCCGGGCTGGGCGCTTGATCCCGTTGCGGCCCGCGCTTGTCACTTCGGTGGCAGCAGGTCTTGCAGGTCCCGCAGGGTTGCCGCGGTAGCGGGGGCCGCAGGTGCGGAGACAGGAGGCGCGGAGACGGGTGGCGCCGGGCGGGCCTGGCTGATCGTATTCGTGCTGCCACCGGCGGCATGCGGCACGGCAGCCGGGTCGAGCCGGCCATTCTGGCCCAGCGCGATCTGCGCGCAGCCGGTGAGGAAGCCATCTTTCTTCAGGCTGTTGGTGATGTCGATCGCCAGGACTGCAGCGCGCTCCTCGATCGGGATGAGGGTGCCGCCGCGGCTGAACGTGTACTTGCCTTTCCACACCGCGCGGTTCTGCCTGACATCCGTCAGCGTCGTGCCATAGTTGATTGACAGGCGGCCGCCGGACGCGTTGACCACGCCCCCGCCGTTGGCGATGGTCAGCACCGTATCGGCGGCGAACGTACGCATCCTGCCGGTCAGCGCGGTCGAGTCCAGCTCCAGCCCCGAGATCTCGTCGTACGCCGATTCCACGCCGCACTGCCGGGTGACCTCGCGGAACTTGGCCGCGAACGCCGCGGAGAAGTCGCTGTTCCAACCCATGCCGGTAGTGCCCAGCACATACATGCGGGTGGGCTTGCCGGTGTAGTCGCTGGCGCGGCTGGTCACGCCGACGGTGGTCGGCGCGCAGCCGCCCAGCAGCATAGACGCCACGGCCAGCGCGGCGGGGGTGCTATTTCGATATCGGTTTCCCATGTCTTGTGCCCTGAGAGAAATGGCGAGGCGAGCGGCTGCGGCCGGCGCGCGCTTGTTACTTCGTGTATGAAAAGTAATAGGGACTGGTGGCGGATCGCATGACATAGCGTCCGTCGGCCTCGGTCAGCCGATAGCACGTTTGCATCGCGCTGAAACTCGGGTTGGCCATCTCCAGGCAGACTTGGTTGGCTTCCGGCTCGATGCGGTAGCGCCCGGACGAATAGCCGCGGCTGACGGAATTGGTCACATCCAGGCTGCCGCTTTCCCTGACCTGCATCCAGAGCGTAATGCCGGAAGGCGCGATGGCATTGATCCTGCCAAGATGCGTGAAATGGCTGGCCAGCTCGACCCCGGTCAGTTGCCTGCCCTGCGGGCCGGCCGCAGGCCGGGCCGGGGCGTAGGCCGTGGCGCCCTGGCCAGGCTGCCCAGGCTGGCCAGGCGGGAGCGCCATGGCAGGCGGGGCGGTGGATGCCGTCTCGCTACGGAATTTCTGCAGCGCCAGCGCGGACCGTGCCGGCACCTCGCTGATCCATTGCGCGGGAATGGCAAAATTGATGTTCTGCGCGTCGGTCCGCATCAGGTAGGTAATGCCGACGAGTTGCCCGTCCGTGTTGAACAGGCCGCCACCGCTGGAGCCTGGGGAGATCGGGGCGGTGGTCTGCAGGCGGACGATGCGGTCGCGCTCGTCCTTGTTCAGCGAGGAGAGCAGGCCATCGCTCAGCGTCAGCTCGTAGCCGCGCGGCGCGCCGATGGCGTAGACCTTCTGCCCCACCTTGAGCGCGGCCAGCGGCGCGATCTTTACCGCCGGGGCGGTGAGGCCCTTGGCGCGCAGGATGCACAGGTCGCGCTCGACATCGGCATGCACCAGGCTGGCGCCGTAGGTGACTTTCTCGCGCCGGATGCTGATGGACTTGCCGCTCTTGAGCACGTGGCAGTTGGTGACCAGCTCCTCCGGCCCGATCACCACCGAGCTGCCCAGGCCGAACCGCGTGCCTTGCGCGTCAAAGACGGATACCACCCAGATGCTGGGCGATTCCCGCTCATAGAGTTCGGCCGAATCCAGCGCCAGGCAATCCGTCGAGATGCCAAAAGCCAAACACGAAATAGCGAAGCTTCCCGCAATGTTCTGCGCCCGACCCATGATGTTCATTCTGGTGACTGGTTTCGCCGGATTCAGCCGCCATCCTGACGGTGCTGGCTGTCTGGTCTTTCCCGGCCAAAGCGGCCGGGCTGCTTATGATAAACGTTCCGGATGCCAAGCGGGCGGCCCGCTATTGCGGCCGCCGCGCTAAAGATTCCCGGTTGATGGCCGACAACATGGATGCTGGGAGGTGCGCCTTCCCGCTGGCTTCAATGCCAATCGTAGCTTCAACCGCAGCTTCGAACGTAGCTTCAATCTCAACCTCAACCTCAATCTCAACCTGGAAAACCGTTCAATGGATATTTCCCTCGTCAGTGCGGCTAGCAACTCGGGCGGCGATCCCGTGCCCACCATGATGCTGCGCAAGTCGCTGGACCTGCAGGCGCAGAGCGTGGCAACCCTGCTGGGCTCGATGCCGCAAGTCAGCGTCCCGGCCAGCAATCCCCCTCACCTTGGCCAGAGCATCGACATCAAGGTCTGATTCCGGCAATCCGATAACGGAGCTACCCGCGCCCGGGTTGACATCAAACGGGTGCGGGGGGCTAAACGGCGGAGCCGGGTGGCTGCGGCGCCAGTGCGAACGTCAGCCGCACGGTCGTCCCTTGCGCCGAAGAGCGCAGGTCCAGCGCCGCCCCGATGGCCTCGGCACGCCGGCGCATATTGCCCAATCCCCGTCCGTGCGCGGCAGCCTCGGGCGTAAAGCCGCGGCCGTTGTCGTGGATCTCGATGACCAGGGCTTGCTGGGCGGCATCATGGTGCGCCGAGACCCGGATAGCGCTGCCGCCGGCATGCTGCATGGCATTGGAAAACACCTCCAGCAACAGGTAGTGCAGCTCACGCACCCGCTGCGGCGTCAGGTCGTGCAGCGCCGGCAGGCGCGCCACCTGCCAGTCCACCCGCAATCCCGCCGCCTCCAGCCGCGGGCCAAGCCGGTAGCGCAGGTTGCCGAGTACGGTGGCCAGGTCGCCGCCGGTGTCCTGCAACGCATCGACGGATAGTTTCAGGGCATCCAGCGCATGCTGCAGCTGTTGCTGCAACGTGTGCGTGGAAGGGCTGCCGGAGCGCAGCATGGAGAGCATGCCCACCAGCTGGCTGCCGAGCCCGTCATGGATATCGCGCATGATCCTGCCGCGCTCCTGCAGGGTGGCCTGCTCGCGCTCCATCTCGCGGGAGTGGCGATACATCGCATGCAGTTCCTGCTCCTTGCGGGAGATCGCGCTGTCCAGCTTCTGGTTCAGCGCAGCCAGCATGCGTGTGGCGCGCGTGTAGCGGTCGACCAGCAGCCATCCCATGGTCAGGCTGAAAATCAGCGACACGTAGCGGGTGACGGAGGAGTCCCAGTAGGCATCCCCGATCCACCAGACATGGATCAAATCCAGCACCGAGATGAGCAGGGTGAGGCCAAGGGCGGCGGCAATCGCCGTGCGCTCACGCTCCGGACGCGTCACGGCGGCGCGGACCAGCACGGCCACGATCGACAGCGCCATCGCAACATTGACGACCACATTGGCCAGCACCATGGCGCGGGTGCTGTGTGCCGTCACCATCAGCGCGATCAGCGGAAGCTTGATGCTCAGGTAGAGCAGCAGCCCGCGGCGCAGCCAGCGCGCCTCCAGGCCGGTCACAACAATGGCGAACCTGGCGGTCGCGTACATGAAGACCGCCCGCCCGGCCAGCACCAGCGCGAGCCATGCATCGGGCGCGCCGGCATCGTCGGAAACGAAGTACTCGGCCAGCCCGAAAGACCAGCCTAGCTCCGCGATGGCATATAACCCGAACAGGGGATCCCGCTGCCGCCACCACACCAGCGCCGCCAGGCACGCCAGCAGCACGCTGGCCGCTGCGATGACTATCGGGCCGATGACCTTGAACCAGAGCGCCCGCTGGTAGTGCGCCTCCACCAGTGCCGGCGCACCAAACTCCACGGGTGACAGGCCGCCGCGCGAGCTGGCGCTGGCAGCGATCGTGACAAGCAGCTCGTTCTCCGGGCGCAGCAGGTCAGCCGGCACCGGGATCAGCAACGGCTGCTGGCCGGCATAGGGTGCCGGGGCCGACAGGCTGCCAGCGTGGGCAAGGCGGCTGCCGTTGAGCCGCACCTCATAGCTATTGGCGGCCCGCTCGATGTACAGCGCGGCCATGCCCTGGCGGCCTGGCAAATCCGGGAAGCGCAGGAGAAATCGCGCGCCGCCGGTCTGGCCGGGACGGGACCGGTCCCAGTAGTAAGGCAGGCTGACGGTGGCCGGCGTGCCGTCGCCGGCGATCAAGGCTGCCTCGCCAAGGATTTGCAGCTGCCCGGCGGCAAGCGGTGATGAACCGGGCAAGGTGAGCAGCAGCCAGAGCACAAGCGCTAGCAGTGGCTTTGCGGTGAGCAGGGATTGGGGCAACAGGATGCGCGCCATCCGCAAGGGGGCGGTAGGCGGCGTGGCGGTGGCGCTGGCCGCCGCGTGGGGTATCACCATGAGCTGGTCTGGGGCTTGGCGCAAGGGTGCGGGATGATGGTTCCGCCGCGCCCATCGTAGCTTTGCGCCGGAGTTCGGTCAATCGCGCCGGCTGAGCGGCCCATCGCCGCGCCTTCAGGCGGGATGGGCCGGGCCTCACCCCACCTCGGCCGGCGCGGTCGCGGCGGCCCGGGAACTGGTGCCGCCCGCGGGCGAAGACACCCGTTTCAGGCGTGGGGCGTGTGCCGCCTCGGCATGGTTGCCCATAACCTCCAGGCGCAGCAGGATGATGGGCACGGACACCAGGGCGCGTTCCAGCGTGACCAGCAACTGCCCGGCCCGCATTTGCGGCATCCGGATCTCGAAGCTCAGCATGCACTTGATTGGCGGCAGGCCGAGCGGCATCTGCCGCTCGTTGGACGGGTACTGGCCGCAGTCGCTGGCGGCGCAGCGCATGGCCACGCGTACGGCGGGTGCATCGTCAAGCCGCGCGATCACGCTCAGGCGATACAGGCGCCACCGCTGGACGGGCGGCGCAAGGTTGACGGCTTTCATGGCAGGTCTCCTTTGTCTTTCGACACGAGGCAATCGAAGCTGGTGCGCCCGGCCGTGGCCGGGGCGCGCCGGGCCGTTAAAGCGCGGGCCGCAAGCCGGTGGAAAGTTGCAGCTCCACCGTGGCGCCCGCCAGGTCCGCCTGGGCCTGGAGGTAGTCGAGGTAGGTCTCGTCCGCGGTGCGTTGCGCATCGAGCAGTTCCAGCAGGGAGGCAGAGCCCTGGCGGTACGACTGGCGCATGCCGTCCAGCACCCTGTCGGCGTCGGCGATCACCGAGTCGCGGTAGCGTTGCAGGTTGTCCTGCGCAGCCTGGAACGCGATGAGCGCGTTGCGCACGTCGACCTCGGTTTTCAGCTCGGCCTCGCGCAGGGCCAGCATGGCCTGCGTGACCTCCGACTCCGCCTGGATCAGCTCGCCGCGCTGCAGCCGCGATAGGGGCAGGGGAATCGATACCGACACGCCCAGCATGCGCGAGCGCGCCGTGGCGTCGCCGTTGGGCTGGCCCTCGTCGTCCGTGGTGCCGCGCACGCCGGGGGTCATGGTCATCGCGAAGCTCACGCTGGGATCCACCCAGCGGTTGGCGCGCGCCAGTCCCGACTTGTCGCGGGCATTCTCCAGCGTGGCGCGGGCGATCCGGACCTCGTCGCGCGCTTCCATCGCCTGGGCGATCAGCGCGCCGCTGTCGGTGCCAGGATCATAGGGCTGGAACTCGCAAGCCAGCGGCGCGTTGCCGAAGGCCTCGGCCACGCGCACGCCAAGCTGGATGGACAGCTTTTGCATGGCGGCCTGCGCGGCGGCGCGCGCCGATTTCACCTCGGCGGTGAAGCGGTCACGCTCGACCCGCGATTGCGACAGCTCCAGGCCACCGATGTCGCCCGCCTTGCGGCGGATCTCGTTGGCGCGTACCACGTTGGACAGAGCGGACAGCGTTGATTCCTGCCGGACCAGGGCCTCGCGGCTGTGGCAGGCTTCGACAAAGGCTGTGGCGGATTCCTGGTACAGCGTGTGCTTGAAGCCCTGCAGGTTCGCCTCGGTCAGGCGCAGGTTGCTCTCGGCGGCGCGGATGCGCGCGCTGCGCTTGCCGCCCAGCTCGATGGGGATCTCGATTTCGAACTCATGGGTGCGCGGCGGCTTGGGCGACACCGCGCGGCTGGTCTCGATGCTGCCACGACCGTACTTGAGCACCGGGTCCGGGCGCACGCCGGCGATCGATATCTCGGCTTGGGCGCCGCGGATGGTTTCCTGCTGCGCGGACAGGCCGATGTTCTGCCGCTCCACCGTGTCGAGATAGGAGGAGAAGCGGACCGGTGCGCGGGCCGTGGCGGTGGCGGTGGCGGGCGCGTCCTGCGCCCAGGATGCGGATGCCGCCAGCATCGACGTTGCCAGGAAGAGGTGGCGCAGGGCGGGTGCCGCTAGCAAGTTCTTGTCTTTGATTTGCATGGGATTCTCCTCAGGCCTGGCCGGCGGCGCTGGTTGCCGCCGCGTCGCCTTCGGCATCGGTTTCCGACCCCCTGGCCGCTTGCGCCGCACGCTCCGCGCGGGCTTCAACCAGGTAGTAAAGGGCGGGCAGCAACAGCAGGGTCAGCAAGGTGGCGGTAAAGAGCCCGCCAACCACCACGGTGGCCAACGGCCGCTGCACATCACTGCCGAGACCTCGCGCCAGCATCGCCGGTGTGAGCCCGATGGCGGCCACGGTGGCGGTCATCAGCACCGGACGCATGCGGCTTGCCGCGCCTTCGATCACGGCTTCGCGCAGGCTCAAGCCGTTCTGCGCGCGCAGCCGGTTGATCTGCGAGATCATCAGCACGCCGTTGAGCACGGCTACGCCAAACAGGGCGATAAAGCCCACCGCGCTGGATACGTTCAGCGTCATGCCGCGCAGATGCAGCGCAGCCAGGCCGCCGATGGTGGCCAGGGGCACCGCCAGCAGCACAAGCGCCGGCTGGCGCAGGTTGCGGAATTCGGCAAAGAGCAGCACGAACATCAGCGCCAGCGTCATCGGCAGGATGATGGCGAGCCGTGCCTGCGCACGTTCCAGGTTCTCGAACTGGCCGCCCCATTCGATCTGGATGCGCTTGTGGTCGTAGGACACGGCGCGCTCGATGGCGGGCTGGGCCTCCTTGAGGAAGCCGGACAGGTCGCGGTCACGCACGTTCAGGCGCACGATGATGTGGCGGCGTGCCATCTCGCGCACGATCACGCTTTCGCCGGACACGGTGCTGATGCGTGCGACCTGCGCCAGCGGCACCTTGGCGCCATTGGCCGCGGTCAGCATCAGGTCGCCCACGCCAGATGCGCTGGCACGCATGGCCGGCGGGAAGCGCACCGTCATGTCGTAGCTCTTCTCACCCACATAGAGCTGGCCAACCGGCGATCCACCGATGCCGGTGGAGATCAGCTCGGCCACGTCGGCTGCGTTGATGCCGTAGCGTGCGGCGGCGGCGCGGTCCAGGTCGATCTTCAGGTTGGGCAGCGGAGGCTCCACGTCGATTGCCACATCCGCGGCGCCAGGCACGCCGCGCAGCGCGGTGGCCACTTCGCCGGCAATGCGGCGCACGTCGCCCAGGTTCTCGCCGAACACCTTGACCACCAGGTCGCTATGGGCGCCGGAAAGCTTGTCCTGCACCCCGTCGATCATCGGCTGCATGAAGCCCACCGAGTAGCCTGGCATCTGCGCGTAGCGCGCCGCCAGCTTGTCGATCAGCTGCTGCTTGGTCATGCCCGAGGCCCACGTCTTGTACGGATGCAGGCCAACGCTGGCCTCGATATGCGAGGGCGTCCAGTAGTCGGTGCCGTCATCGTTGCGGCCGGTCTGCGTCACCACGTAGGAGACTTCCGGGAACTCGCGGGTTACCCGGCGCAGCTCGCTGGCCATGCCGGAGGCGCGCTCCAGGGTGATGCCGGGCGGCATCTGCACCTGCAGCCACAGCGAGCCTTCATCCAGGTACGGCAGGAAGTCGCGCCCGATGGTGGCGCCAAGCGCCAGCACGCAGGCGAGCGCCAGCGCGCAGCTGGCGGCCACCCAGCGGATGCGGCCAATGCCGCGCTCCAGCGCCGCGCGGTAACGCACGCCCAGCCAGTCCAGCACAGGGTTGTGGAACACGTGGCGCGGCTTGCGCATGGCAATCCAGGCCAGCCCCGGCACCAGCGCCAGCGCAACGATCAAGGCGCCGATCAACGCCGCGCCAACCGCGAACGCCATCGGCGAGAACAGCTTGTACTCGATGCGCTCGAATGAGAACAAGGGCAGGTAGGCCGCAACGATCACCAGCATGCCGAAGAACATCGGCCGTGCCACCTGCAAGGTGGCCTCGATGGCGTCGCGCGGGGTGAGCGCGCGGTCCTTGTCCTGCTCGCGCCGGCGCAGGATGTTCTCCACCAGCACCACCGCGCCATCCACCAGGATGCCGAAGTCGATCGCGCCCAGGCTCAGCAGGTTGGCCGGGATGCGCAGGTGATACATGAAGACAAAGGCGATCAGCAGCGAGAGCGGAATCGTCAGCGCCACGATCAGCGCCGCGCGCGGGCTGCCCAGGAACAGCAACAGCACGATGCCCACCAGCAGCATGCCTTCGGTCAGCGTGAAGCCCACCGTGCGCATGGTGGCGTCAATCAGCGAGGTGCGGTCGAGGTAGGCGACCACCTTCACGTCCTTGGGCAGCAGGTTGTCGTTCAGGTCCCGCACCGCCTCGTGCACGCCCGCAAGCGCTTCCGATGCGTTGAAATCCTTGAGCAGCAGCGTGATGCCGGAGATCGTGTCGGGGTTGTCGTCCTTGCCCAGGATGCCGCGCCGCTCCACGTTGCCGTAGCGCAGCGTGCCGAGGTCCTTGACCAGCACGGGGGTGCCGTCCTTGCTCGTGACCACCACGTTGCCCATGTCGTCGAGCGAGCGCAGCAGGCCCACGCCACGCACCACGTACGATTGTTCGCCGCGGTCGATGACGCTGCCGCCCGCATTGACGTTGTTGGCGTTGAGCGCCTCGGTGACCTGCGTCAGCGTCAGGTTGTACTGCGTCAGCCGCGCCGGGTCGAGTTCCAGCATGAACTGCGTGGTGAGCCCGCCGAAATTGGTCACGTCGACCACGCCGCGCACCTTCTTCAGGCGCGGGATCACGGTCCATGTTTGCAGCTCGGATAGCTCGCGCAGGTCGCGCGTCGTGGACTCCAGTGTGTAGCGGTAGAACTCCCCGGTAGGCGAGGTGTACGGGTCCAGCCCCGGCTTGGCATCGTAGGGCAGGTCGACCTCGTTCAGCCGTTCCTGCAGGCGCTGGCGCGCCCAGTAGCCGTCGGTGCCATCCTCGAATACCACGGTGATCAGCGACAGCGCGAACAGGCTGCGGGTGCGCAGCACATGCATGCCGGGGGTGGCCAGCAGCGCGCGCTCAAGCGGAATGGTGATCTGCTGCTCGATTTCCTCCGCGCCGAGCCCTGGCACCTGGGTTACGATTTGCGACGTAACGTCGGCAATGTCCGGATAGGCCTCCACGGGCAGCTGCTTCCAGCTGTAGGCGCCGTACAGCGCCACCAGCGCAAAGACCAGCCAGACGATGGCGCGCCGGTTGAAGCATAGGGTGACGAGGCGGTCAATCATGTAGCAGCACTCCGTTTTTCACGACGATGCGTTCGCCGGCCTTGAGCCCGGCCAGGATCTCGACTTGCCCGTCGGCATGCGCGCCCGTGGTGACCACGCGCGGCTCGAAACGCAGCGGGGCTTTCTCCACCAGCACGCGCGTGTAGAGCCCGCTTTGCAGCAGCGCGGTGGGCGGCACCAGCAGTGCCGCATGCTTTTCGCCCGCGAAGGTCACCTTGGCAAAGAGGCCGGGGCGATAGCGTCCGTCCGCGTTGTCGATGGCCACGCGGACCTTGACGGTGCGGGTGTCGGGGTCGAGGATCTCGCCGATGTAGCGGACCTTGCCGGTCACGGGCTTGCCGGGGTAGGCGTTGAGCAGGATCTCGGCGGGCTGGCCGACGAAGATCGAGGCGATGTCTTTCTCCGACACGCTGGCCGCGAGGTAGACCGTGGACAGGTCGGCCACCGTCATGACCGGTGCGCCGTTGTCGTTCCAGAAGCCGCCCTGCGCGCCTTCGAGCTCGATCACCCGGCCGGCCAGCGGCGCGTGCATGGTGTACTGGCGGTGCGATTGCGGCGCGGTGCCGGCGCCAAGCTGCGCGAGCTGGGCGGCCGTGGTCACGGCGTCGCTGTTGGCTTGCGCGTAGGCCAGCTGGGCTTGTTCATAGTCCTTGCGTGCCGCGATTTCCGCGTCGAACAGGGTGCGTTGGCGCTCCAGGTTCAGCTTGGCTTCAAGGAGCGCCGCGCGCGCCTTGCTGGCCTCACCCTGAGCCGCGCTCAGCTCGGCGGAATCCAGCGTGAAGAGCGGGTCTCCCTTGCGCACTGTGTCGCCCAGGGCAGCGTGCAGGCGAACGATGCGCCCGGGCATTGGCGGCACGATCTTGACCAGCTTGGCGGCATCGGGCTCGATCGAGCCCGGTACCTCGATGGGACGCTCCAGCGCTTGCTCGACGAGGGTCTGCACCTGCAACTGCGTGCGCAATGGCGAGGCCTCGGGCACCGTGATGAAGTTGCCCTCGCGGACCGGTTCGGTACTGTGCTTGGGCGTGTTGGCGATGGCGCCAGACAGGCTGGCGCCATCGCAGCCGGCCAGTGCGAGACATGCCGCGCAGACGGCGGCGAGCGCAAGGCCTGGCTGCCGGCGCAGCGGCAAGCTTTGGCGGGTGGTGGGCGTTTGCATGGATTTTTCTCCTCGGTCGGTGCACTTGCCGTGGCGGCAGCCAGGACAGGGGCACCGCTTGTTGCCGGTGCGTCGTCGGTGGAATCGCAGGTTCAGGATCCACCGACGACAGGATTCGACAGGCGTGACGCATCCCCGGCGCTGCGGGGTGGCAAATCCACGCAGGTAACCGGTGATGGGCGAAAGCGCCCGCTTTGCTAACGGGGGAAGGCGGCGCGGAAGGCGGGGCGGGTCCGGCGCGCACGCGGCCGGGACGGCGCGAAACGCAATGGGAGCCTGGCGGGTCCAGGTAGCCGGTGCCGCGGCACCGGCAGGATGCCGGGCGCGGAATCAGGCCAGCTGGAACACGCCGTGCCTTCGGCGCTGCCTACTAGAAGGGTCTGGGTCCATGTTTTTCCTCAGGCAATCAGGGTGGATCTTGGCGGGCGGGCCTTGCGCTCAGGCCGCGGCTAACGCGCGCTCGGGCTGCGGCACGGTTTCCCAGCGCACGGCGCGAACCAGCGGCTCCAGGCCAAGGCGCTGCACCAGCTTGACCATGCCGGGCCTGCCGCCCGGCTGGCAATGCACCAGCACACGCATCTCGACCAGCTCGCGGCGCTCGCACTGCCGGGTGCGCAGGCGCTGCAGCGAGAGGTCGCGCGCGGCCAGCTCCTGGCGGATCTGCCGCTCCAGCCGGGCGCCATAGTCATCCTTGCAGAGCAGCACCACCTGGAACAGCTGGGCGGCTGTGCCGCGGCTCGCCTGGGCGGCGCGGCGGTTGGGGGCCTGGGGGAGCATCCAGTTGAACAAACGCATATCCAGCTCCTTTCCTTCTCCTTGGGGTTATTCGAGCGCGCCGGCCGGAATGGCCCAGCGCACGAGGGAAACGCTCTTTTCCATGCTGATGCGGCTGACGATCTGCTCCAGCTTGCCTTCATGGCCGGGCGCGGCCAGCACATCGGCGCGGACTTCGATGTGTCCGCCAGCGGCGGTGTCCTCGCTGTGCAGCGACTGCAGCAGCAGGGCGGGCATTTCGGTCAGTGCATGCAGCAGCAAGCCGCGCACACGGATTTCTTCCTGGGCGGTGCATACCGTGGTGATGCGATAAACCATCTCCACTTCCGGCGCGGTGGCCGTGCCGTTGCGATTGATGCGCTGGCCCAGCATGCGCAGGCCAAAGTTGGCGCACAGGATGCAGGCGGTGCCGATGGCGGCTTCCAGCGCATGGCCAAGGCCGGCAAGCACGCCGACGGCGGCGGAGCACCACAGCGTGGCAGCGGTATTCAGGCCGCGCACGTTCAGGCCGTCGCGCATGATGACGCCGGCGCCGAGAAAGCCAATGCCCGAGACGACCTGCGCGGCAATGCGCGCATGCCCCTGCGGGTCAAACGTAAAGGCGGAAACCGAAACAAACAAGGCCGCGCCGGCGGCGACCAGCGCGTTTGTGCGCAGCCCTGCCATGCGCTGGCGCAGCTGCCGTTCGGTACCGATGCAAGCGCCCAGCGCCAGCGCTTCGAGCAAGCGCAGGGCAAATTCGTGCCACACCATGAGAACTCCCGTATTGAGCAGGAAGCACCGGTGAGTCTTGTGCAAATCGCGGGCAAGCACAGGCAGCGGCGTGCTGCAACGCAGGCGCGATCAGAAGAATGAAGCCGTATTCAAGAAGAGAGGCGGGACAGGACGTCTGGCCTCGAAAGCACCGTGCCGCAAGCGGGGCACGGTCGCTAGGGATACCGTGGCCCGTCAGGCGGAGGTGCCGATCCTGGATCGACTACTGTCGTCGGAACAAGTGCTCACTGGGTAGCCCTGGAATTAAGAACCCGCGTACTGTAGCGGCGCAAGTTGAATGGGTCAAGCACAAAACGGCGGATGCCTGCGATTAATCGATCTTGAAGGTTGAATGCATGTAGATTGCCTGAAAATCAATCGGACAAGTCTGAAAATAGATCAAGAAATTCCCGAATCAATTCATCGCATCGGAATATCTCGCGGCCTCATCTGGCGTGCCGCGAGATTGGCGCGTTGCGAGAGTCAGTGCGTCGGCGTCGGCGCCGGCACGGCAGCGCGCCGCGACCGCGCCGCCAGCACCTGGCTCAGGCCCAGCCCGCCCAGCGCCGCCGCGGCCGAGAACAGGAACACCGAGCCATAGCCCGCATGGCTGGCGATCACGCCGGCCACCGGGCCGGTCAGCCCCAGCGCCAGGTCCAGGAACAGCGCATAGGCGCCAAGCGCCGAGCCGCGGTTGCTCTGGGGCACCAGCTTGACCGCCTCCATGCCCAGCGACGGGAACACCAAGGCAAAGCCAAAGCCGGTGACGGCGGCGCCGATCAGCGCCTGCGCGGGTGTCGGCGCAAGCCAGATCAGGGCCAGGCCGGCGGCTTCCACGGCAAACGAGCACAGCGCCACCCGATAGCCGCCAAAGCGGCCGATGCTATCGGCCAGCAGCAGGCGCGCCACCACAAAGCTCACGCCCAGGCTGGTCAGCGCCAGCGCGGCATGGTCCCAGCCGTGGCTGGCGTAGTACAGCGTGACAAAGGCCGTGATGGCGCCAAAGCCCACCGAGCCCAGCGCCAGGCACAGGCCAAACGGCGTCATGTGGCGGAACACGGTGCGAAACGGCATGCGCGCGCCCTTTACCGTGGGCACCGCTGCCTTGCGCCGGGCCAGCGTGAACGCGGCCAGGGCCATGACGGTGGTGACGATGCCCAGCGAGGCAAAGCCCCAGCGCGCATCCAGCAGCACGCCAACCGGCGCGCCCAGCGCCAGCGCGCCGTAGGTGGTCATGCCATTCCACGAGATCACCTTGCCGGTATGGCGGGCGCCCACGTCGCCGATGCCCCAGGCAATGGTGCCGGTGGTCACCAGGCTCTCGCCCGCGCCCAGCATCAGCCGGCCGGCGAACAGCCACGCCAGGCTAAGCCAGCCGATCGACACGAACAGGCTGGACACCACGGCCAACAACCCGCTGGCGGCAACCAGCGTGAGCCCGAGCGTGACGGATTTCTTGGGACCCTGCAGGTCGCACAGGTTGCCGGCGTAGGCGCGGCTCAGCAGCGTGGCCAGGTACTGGATGCTGACCGCCAGCCCGGCCACGACCGTGCCATAGCCAAGATCGCCGTGGACGAAGCCGGGTACCACCGCCAGCGGCAGGCCGACCGTCAGGTAGGCAATGAAGTTGAAGAAGACGATGGCGACGATGCGCCGGTTGATGCTGCCTTGCTGATGTTCCCCGGATTCCGGGGCGGCGAGGGTCGTGCTGTTTGCGGACATGGCGATGCGAAGGCGAGTGTCTTGGCGCTGAAAGCGCAGAGCCCGGACAATGAACCGTGGCGCGCCATGCTTTGGGCGCGCGGGAGAGTGCGGTCTTGGGGCGAATGCGAAGCGGGTAGCGAAGGTGTGATGCGGGCGCTACTCGAGGCGGCGGGTCGATACGGCGGGGCGCAGGCGGTGGGCTGTCAGCATGAGCAGGGACATGGCTAGGGGGCGGTTAGCCGGCCTGTGTCCCCAGAAGCTGGCCGGTGAAATCGGAGCCGCCCGGTCGTATGCAAGTCCGCCGCTGCTGGCTGGGCAATTTTAAGCGGCTGTTTAGTTGGTGTAAATCCGGGTTGCGGAATTTAGCCCCCCGAGTGCGCCCGAACGCGGGGCAGGCCTGGCTGAAGTGCGCTAAGTGGCACGTTCACGAGGGCAGCGAGGCCTGTGCAAGTGCGCTCGGAGAGGTAGACAATGCCTCGTGGCAGCAGGGTTCGCCACCAGTTTCATCACCAATGACTCAGTGAGAGGACCGGATATGCAACTCGGAATCATAGGGCTCGGGCGCATGGGCGCGAACATCGCAAGGCGGCTGCTGCGCGCGCAGCATGAGGTGGTGGTGTACAACCGTAGCGCCGACAAGGTGCAGGCCCTGGCGGCGGACGGTGCCGTCGGCGTCACCAGCATCGAGGCGCTGGTTGGCAAGCTGGCCGCCCCGCGCGCGATCTGGGTCATGTTGCCGGCAGGCGACACCACCGAGCAGATGATCGCGGCGCTGGCGGACCTGCTCGAGCCCGGCGACGTCATCATCGACGGCGGCAACACCTTCTACAAGGACGATATCCGGCGCGCTGGCGAGCTGGCGGCGCGCCAGTTGCATTATGTGGACGTAGGCACCTCGGGCGGGGTCTGGGGCCTGGAGCGCGGCTATTGCCTGATGATCGGCGGCAAGCAGGAGGTCGTCGGCCGGCTCGATCCGCTGTTCGATACGCTGGCGCCAGGCTATGGCGACATACCGCGCACGCCGGGGCGCAACCCCGCGAACGACCGCGCCGAGCGCGGCTATATCCACGCCGGGCCGGCGGGCGCGGGCCACTTTGTGAAGATGGTCCACAACGGCATCGAGTACGGCCTGATGCAGGCCTATGCCGAGGGTTTCGACATCCTCAAGACCAAGGCCGCCGAAAGCTTGCCCGAGGCTGAGCGCTTCCAGCTCGACCTGGCGGATATCGCCGAAGTGTGGCGGCGCGGCAGCGTGGTGTCCTCGTGGCTGCTCGATCTCACCGCGCAGGCGCTTGCCAGCGACGTCAAGCTCTCGCGTTTCTCTGGCGAAGTCGCTGACAGCGGGGAGGGGCGCTGGACGATCGACGCGGCTGTCGAGCAGGCCGTGCCGGTGCCGGTGCTAGCCAGCGCGTTGTTTGCGCGGTTCCGCTCGCGGCAGGATCACACCTATGGCGAGCGGCTGCTCTCGGCCATGCGCTTTGGGTTTGGCGGGCATGTGGAAGAGCATGGCGGCGGGGAGTCCGGTATCGCGCACGCCAGCCGCCCCGCCGGCCTGCCTGATTCCGCACTTTAATGGGGTGGGGCGCGAATTCGTCAGTCCTTTGCCGCGTTGCCGCTAAATTTCCCCAAAGATTGGCCGTTAGCCGGAGCAGTGGCCCGTCATTGCAGCGCGCCGCTCCAGCGCCAAGCACCGCTGGAGCCACGCGGCGATGCCGGGCCCGGGGAAACGATCAACACCGCGCAGCGAGCCCGCGCATTGCGGGGACAAAGGAAGCGTATGAGCAGCTCGATGAGAGACATCGACGAACGGACCAACCTGACCAACAACAACCAGTTCGAGTTGCTGTTGTTCCGCCTGGGCGAGTCGGACCAGTCCGCGCAGAGCGAACTGTTCGGCATCAACGTCTTCAAGGTCCGCGAAATCCTGGTAATGCCCCAGGTCACCACCGTGGTCGGCGGCGGCCCGGCCATGCTCGGCATGGCCGATATCCGCGGCCAGGTGATTCCTGTGATCGACCTGCCCAAGATGGTGGGATGCACGCCGCGCAGCGGCCTGAACATCCTGCTGGTGACCGAATACGCGCGCTCCACGCAAGGCTTTGCCGTGGAAGCCGTGGAAGAAATCGTGCGCCTGGAGTGGAACCAGGTGGTCTCGGCCGAGACCAGTGTCCGGGGCGATATGGTGACCAGCATCGCCAAGCTCCATAACGAGGCCGATCCCGCGAACCCGCGCCTGGTCCAGGTGCTGGACGTGGAGCAGATCCTGCGCGACGTGCTGCCGACCCGCCAGCCGGAAGTGGACCCCAAGACGGTCGGGCCGCAACTGACGCTGCGCCCCGGCACCAAGATCCTGGCCGCCGACGATTCCGCTTTTGCCCGCAGCCTGATCGAGCAAGGCCTCAAGGCCATGGGCGTGCCGGTGCTGATGACCAAGACCGGCCAGGAAGCCTGGCAGCAACTGGGCGAGATCGCCGATCATGCCGCCGCCAACGGCCGCACCGTGCAGGACGAGATCGCGCTGGTGCTGACAGACCTGGAAATGCCCGAGATGGACGGTTTCACGCTGACCCGCAAGATCAAGGCGGACGCGCGCTTCAAGTCGATCCCGGTGGTGATCCACTCCTCGCTGTCCGGGACGGCCAGCGAAGACCACGTGCGCAAGGTGGGGGCCGATGCTTACGTGTCGAAGTTCCTGGCGAAGGACCTGGCGGATACGATCCGGGGCGTGCTGGCACGTTGATGCTTGTGGGAGGGGCAGGGGGGAGAGGGCGGGCGGGATAATACCGTTGGCTTCGCTTCAAGTGGCTCCTAGCCAAACCGCCCCTCTCCCCGGCCCTCTCCCCATGAGGGGAGAGGGAGAAAACAGCCTTCGTCATGGCGCTCGGCGTTGGCCCATTCGGCGGCTTCGGCGAATGCCTCTGGTTTGTCAGCAGGCCAACTCAGGCCGCCATTCCCAGGAACTGCTGCAGCTCGGGCGTAGCCGGGTTGCTGAACAGCTGCTCCGGCGGCCCGATCTCATGCACGCGCCCCTGATGCATGAACACCACCCGATTGCACACCTCGCGCGCAAAGCGCATTTCGTGCGTCACCATCAGCAGCGTCATGCCCTCGCTGGCCAGCTGGCGCACCACGTTCAGCACCTCCACCACCAGCTCCGGGTCCAGCGCCGAGGTAATCTCGTCGCATAGCAGCGCCCGTGGCTGCATGGCCAGCGCGCGCGCAATCGCCACCCGCTGCTGCTGCCCGCCGGAAAGCTGGTCGGGATAGCTGTCGAACTTCTCCCCCAGCGCCACCTTGGCCAGGCACTCGCGCGCGCGGCTCAATGCTTCCGGCTCTTTGACGCCGGCCGCCACGGTGGGCGCCAGCATCACGTTGCGCCCCGCGCTCAGGTGCGGGAACAGGTTGAACTGCTGGAAGATCATGCCGACCTTGCGCCGCAGCGCGCGCAGCTCCAGCTCGCTGCTGCCGAGCTTGGCGCCTGCCACGGTGATGTTGCCTTCGTCGATGCTCTCCAGGCCGTTGATACAGCGCAGCAAGGTGCTCTTGCCCGAGCCGCTCTTGCCGATGATGGCAATCACCTCGCCGGCCTCCACCTTCAGGTCGATGCCCTTGAGCACTTCGTTCGCGCCGAAGCGCTTCTTTACGTTTTCAATGGCGATGAGCGACATTGAGCTTCCTTTCCAGGTGACGGCTGTAGCGGGATAGCGGCCAGCACAGCGCAAAGTAGATCAGCGCGACCAGCGCGTAGACGGTAAAGGGGCTGAAGGTGGCGTTGGTGATGACCGTGCCCGCCTTGGACAGCTCGACAAAGCCGATGATGGACGCCAGCGCCGTGCCCTTGATGATCTGCACCACGAACCCCACCGTGGGCGCAATGGCAATGCGCAGCGCCTGCGGCAGGATCACGTAGCGCATCTGCTGCAGGTGGCCCAGCGAGAGGCAGCCGGCGGCTTCCCACTGGCCCTTGGGGATGGCCTCGACGCAGCCGCGCCAGATCTCCGCCAGGTAGGCGCCGGACCACAGCGACAACGCCAGGCCAGCGGCCAGCCAGGCCGGGATCTCCACGCCGAACAGCGCCAGGCCGAAGAACGCCAGGAACAGCTGCATCAGCAGCGGCGTGCCCTGGAACACTTCGATAAAGGCCCACGCCGCGCGGCGCAGCGGCGCGCGCCGGCTGATGCGCATCAGCAGCACCAGCAGCCCGATGACGGCACCGCCGGCAAAGGCCACCAGCGACAGCACCACGGTCCAGCGCACCGCCATCAGCAGGTTGCGCAGGATGTCCCAGGTTGAAAAATCGGTCATGACGCCCTCCGGAACAGCATGCCGCCGATGCCGCGCAGCACCTGGCGCAGCCCGATGGCGAGCAGCAGGTAGATGGCGGTGGTCAGCAGGTAGACCTCGAACGCGCGGAAATTCCGGCCCTGGACGAAGTTGGCGGCAAAGGTCAGGTCCTCGACCGCGATCTGCGAGCACACCGCCGAGCCCAGCATGACGATCACCACCTGGCTGGACAGCGCCGGCCAGATCTTCTTCAGGGCGGGGCGCAGCACCACGTGGCGAAACACCAGGAAGGGCGACATCGCCAGGCTGGCGCCCGCTTCAAGCTGGCCGCGCGGCACGGCCGCGATGCCCGCGCGGACAATCTCCGCGCTGTAGGCGCCAAGATTGATCACCATGGCCAGGATGGCGGCCTGCATTTCTCCCAGTTGCACGCCCGCGCTGGGCAGGCCGAAGAAGATAAAGAACAGCTGGATCAGGAATGGCGTATTGCGGATCAGCTCCACATAGCCGCCCGCGACGGCCGCCAGCCAGGCCGGGCCCTGGGTGCGCGCCCATGCGCAGGCGATGCCGAGGGTCACCCCCAGCACGCCGCCCATGGCGGTGAGTTCAGCCGTGACCTTGACGCCGTGCGCGAATACGCCGGCGTAGTCGAAGGCCGAGAGGAAATCGAATTGGTAGGACATGCGGTAGCGATCGGTGGAGGCGCCCGGTTGGGGCGCTCATGAGCGCGGAGCTGGCGCAGTACGCCATGCCGCAGCGGCTGCCCGCCGGGCACGGCTTCGCGTGGCTTGGGCCGTCAGTGCATCAATGCATCAAAGCGTGGCCGGCAGCGGCATGCCCAGCCACTTCACCGTGATCGCATTGAGCTCGCCGTCCTTTTTCACTTCCGCCAGGATGGCGTTGACCTTGGCTTGCAGCTTGGGCTCGCCCTTGTTCAGGCCGATGAAGCAGGGCGAGTTCTTGATCAGGAACTTCGGCTCTGGCTTCTTGGGCGGGTTCTTGGCGAGGATGGCGGCTGCCACCACGTTGCCCGTCGCCACCAGTTGCACCTGGCCGGACAGGAACGCGCTGATGGTGCCGTTGTTGTCTTCGTAGCGCTTGATGGTGGCCGTCGCCGGGGCGATCTTGGTCAGTTCCAGGTCCTCCACCGCGCCGCGCGTCACGCCGATGGTCTTGCCGGCCAGTTCGGCGGCACCGGTCACTTTCTGGTCGGCCGGGCCAAACACGCCGTTATAAAACGGTGCGTAAGCCTCGCTGAAATCGATGGCCTTCTCGCGCTCGGCGTTCTTGCCCATGCTGGAGATCACCAGGTCCACCTTCCTGGTCTGCAGGTAGGGCACGCGGTTGGTGCTGGTCACGGGCACCAGTTCCAGCTTCACGCCCATCTTCTTGGCGATCAGTGCCGCCACGTCGATGTCCAGCCCCTGGGGCTTCATCTCGGCGTTGACCGAGCCGAACGGCGGAAAGTCCTGCGGCACCGCGACCTTGAGCACGCCGGCCTTGACCACATCGTCCAGCGCTTCGGCGCCGGCGGCTTGCATCGAGAAGGCGAGGGCAGCGGCACCGAGGCCGAGGAGGAGTTTGGAGAGCTTCATAAGGGTCCTTGCTAGCTTGCCGTTAGGGTGGAAATTCAAAGAATCGAAATCGAAGAAGCGGGTCGTTGCTATCTACCGGTTGCCCGCGTGCTCAGGCCGCATGCCCCAGCGGGCTCAGCGCCTGGCGCAGCGGATCGGGCGGGTCCGCCGGCGTGGCGGCGCTCAGGCCGGCCTCGACGTGGCACAGGTGGGCGTCCATCAGCGCGATGGCGCGCTCGGTATCGCCCGCGGCCAGCGCTGCCACGATCAGCACATGCTCGGCGCAGGACTCGTTGGCCTGGTGGCTGGACTGGTAACGCATGGCAATCAGCGTGGTGCGCGCCGTCAGGTCGCGCAGCGTGTCGGCCAGCAGCACATTGCCCACGCATTCGCCCAGGCACACATGGAAGTCGCCCAGCAGGTAGCTGCGCAGGGCGGTGTCGTCGGCGCTCAGCGCGCGCTGCTCCTGCGCCACGTGCTCCTGTAACCGGCCGATGGCAGCGGCGGAGACCGGCGCCGCATAGCGCAGCAAGCCAAGCTCGATCGCGCGCCGGGCGGCAAATGCCTGGCGGGCTTCCTGCCGCGACGGCTCGATCACAAACCAGCCGCGCCGGGCGGACACCGTGACAATGCCGCGCGCCGCCAGCCGGGTCAGGGCTTCGCGCACCAGCGTGCGGCTGACGCTGAACAGCCCGGCCAGCGCCTGCTCGCCCAGCCGCGTGCCGGGCGCCAGGCGCTGGGCCAGGATCGATTGCGTGATGCGTTCGGCAATCTCGGCGGAAGTGCTGCCGCGGGCGTGGCCGGCGGTATCGCTGAAGGCTGGCATGGAGGGAGCGGCGAAAGTCATGCCAGCCTCAGACGCAAGAGGTATGCCAGACTGATATACAAGCGTGATGTGCAGTTTTTGTACGCAAAACGGCCTTGGCCCGGGCTGGGCGCGCACCAGTTGGGCGCGGCTTATGCCGCTGGCGAGTGCAAGTGCACGGCAGTGGTGCGGCGAGCGCTGCCGGCAAAGTGCTCAGGCTGCGTGTGCAAGGCGCGCGTGGAGGCCGAGGCCCTTGCCGAGAAAGGGCTGCGCGGCCTGAGCATGTGCATCAGCATCGACGATTTCGGCGCGGGCTACTTGTTCTCCGGGCCGCTCGCATCGGAGGATGTTTCCGCCTTGCTGAGGGAACGGGTTCTCGCGCCAAGCCTGGCCTGATCCGATCACCACCCACCGCCCAGCGCGCGGAACGTCGCCACCGCGGCACGCGCGTTGTCGGCGTGCACGCGGGCCTGCTGGTCGCGCGCGGCCAGCAACTGGCGCTCCTCATCCAACACCTCGAACAGGCTCACGGCCCCGCCCTTGTAAGCATCTTCGGAAGCGCCGCGCGCGCGTTCGTGGGCGTCGATCTCGGTGCTCAGCTCCTTGCCTTGCGATTCCAGCTCGGTCAGCGTGACGATGGCGTTCTCGACGTCTTCGGTCGCGCGCAGCATGGCCTTGCGGTAGTTGACCAGCGCCTCGGCGTTGGCGCCCTTGGCTTGCGCCACCTCGGCATCCACACGGCCGAAGTCGAACAGGCGCCAGCGCAAGCCCGCTGCCGCCACCGGCTGGAACGCGGCAGCGGAAAACAGCTTGCCGCCGCTCAGGCTCTCAAAGCCGAGCAGCGCGGATAGGGACAGCTTGGGGTAGTACTCGGCGGTGGCCGCGCCGATGCGCGCGCTGCTGGCGGCCAGCCTGCGCTCCGCCGCGATCACGTCGGGGCGGCGGCGCAGCAGGTCGGCGGGACCCTGGGCCACGGAGATGGCCGGCACGGCCACGCCGTTCGGCAGGGGGCCAAGCTCGGCGGCGTAGGTGCCCGGCTGCGCGCCCATCAGCACATCGAGCCGGTTCAACTGGGTTTGCAGCTCGATCCGCAAGGGAGGGATGGTGACGCGCGCCTGCGCCACCAGCGCTTGCGCCTGGGCTACCTCGCGGCTGGACGCAAGCCCGTCGTGCAAGCGCAATTGCACCAGGTCCAGCAGCTTGCCGTTGTTCGTCACCTGCTCCTGCGCAATGGCAATGCGCTGCTGCGCGCCGCGCACGCGGAAGTAGGCATCGGCGGCCTCGGCCGCCACCGAGATGCGCGCGCCGAGCTGGTTGGCCTGCGCGGCCTGCGCCTCGGCGTCGGCCGCCTCTGCGCCACGCCGCAGGCCGCCGAACAGGTCGATCTCCCAGCTCGCGCCCGCGCCCACATCGTAGAGCGCGGCATTGCGGTCGTAGCCGGGGAACTTGCTCGCGATCTTGCCTAGCGGGCTTTCCAGCGACTGATGCACCTTGGCCGCCTGCGCCGACAAACTGCCTTGGGGCAGCAACTGCGCACCGGCCTCGGCGGCAGCGGCCCGCGCCTGCTGCACGCGGGCAAACGCGGCGGCCAGGTCCAGGTTCTGGTCCAGCGCGCGCTGGACGATGCGCGTGAGCGCGGGATCGTCGAATCCCGTCCACCAGGTATCCAGCGGCGGCGCAGGCTGGCGCGTGGCGCGTGCAGCCAGCGCATCGGCATGCGGGTAGCTGGCTGCGGTGTCGGCCGCGGGCGTCTTGTAGTCCGGGCCTGCCGCGGCGCAAGCCGCCAGGCCCAGCGCCGTCAGCGCTGCCGCGCAGAGCGCGGTGGCCCGCGTCGCGTGCCGGCGCAGGTGCTGGTACGGCCGCGGCTGTTCAGGCGCGAGTCCGGGGCGGGGCGGGGTACGGCTCATGTCCATCTCCTTCAGGGATTCAGGGAAACCAGGAAGCGGCTTGATCGCCGCCCCAGCGGTTTTGTTCAACAAGTTACTTGCATGATGATATTTACAACTCTATACTAACTTTCATCTTGATAGCAACCTGATTTCCCGGAGGTGGCGAACATGCAGAAAAAGCCGCTCGACAACGCGCCTTGCCCCATTGCCCGCAGCCTGGCGCGGGTGGGTGAGCCGTGGAGCATCCTGATCCTGCGCGAGGCGTTCTATGGCAACAGCCGCTTCGACGAATTCCAGAAGCAGCTGGGCATTGCGCCCAACATGCTGGCGCGCCGCCTCGAAACCCTGGTGCGCGAGGGCCTGCTTGCGCGGCGCCAGTACTGCGAGCGGCCGCCGCGTTTCGAATACCTGCTGACTGACCGGGGCCGCGAATTCCGCCCGGTGATGCTGGCGCTGCTGGCCTGGGGCAACCGCCACTTCTCGCCCGAGGGCGAGAGCGTGCTGCTGGTGGACCGCCAGACCGGCGCCACCGTTATCCCGATCCTGGTGGATGCGCAGACCGGGCATCCGATTACCGATGCCGATCACGTGGTCGTGGCCGGCCCGGCCGCCAGCGAGGGCGTCCGCGGCAAGCTCGAAAAGTCGGCGCGGGCACGCGCGGCCACCATCCCCGATGTCCCGCAGGAAACTGTCCATATGTGAAGGCGCTGCAGCGTTAGCGTGTTGAAGCAAAAGTTAGAGCGAAAACCAGAGGAAGCGTCATGACAAGCGATATCACCGCCGAGCGTGCAGGCCCGGCGCCCATCCCCGTTACCCGCAAGCCCCGCATCAGCCGCAAGCGGCTGATCATGACCGGCGCGCTCATCGCCGCCGGCCTTGGCGCCGCCGCCTATGGCCAGCACTGGTGGACGCACGGCCGCTTCCTGCAAAGCACCGACGATGCTTATGTCGGCGGTGAAGTCACGGTGATTGCGCCGAAGGTGCCGGGCTACCTAGCGCAAGTGCTGGTGACCGACAACCAGCAGGTGCACGCCGGCGACTTGCTGGCCCGCATCGATGACCGCGACTACCGCGCCGCGCTGGCCAAGGCGGAAGGGGCGGTGGCCGCCCAGCAGGCGCTGCTGGCCAACCTGGACGCCACCCGCTCCTTGCAGGAAGCCGTGATCGGCCAGGCCCGGGCGGCGGTCACCGCGGTGAATGCCGACACCCTGCGCTCGCGCGACGACCAGGTTCGTTACCAGAGCCTGGCTGCCAAATCGGCCGTATCGGTCCAGAGCTCGCAGAAGGCTGACTCGGACTACAAGCAAGCTCTCGCCAACACGCAGAAGGCGCAGGCCAGCCTGCTCGCGGCGCAGCGCCAGGTCGACGTGATTGCCACGCAGAAGCTGCAAGCGCAGGCGGCGCTCGCGCAAGCCGTTGCCGAGCGCGACATCGCCAAATTGAACCTGGGCTACACGGAGTTGCGCGCGCCCATCGACGGCACCATCGGCAACCGCCGCGCCCGCGTGGGCGCCTACGCCGCGGGCGGCGCGCAACTGCTGTCGGTGGTGCCGGCACGCGGCCTGTGGGTCGATGCGAATTTCAAGGAAGGGCAGCTTGCGCATCTGCGCCCGGGCATGCGTGCCACCGTGGAGGCCGACGTGTTGCCCGGCCGCGTGTTCCACGGCCGCGTACTCAGCCTGGCGCCGGCCACGGGGGCACAGTTCAGCGTGCTGCCGCCGGAGAACGCCACCGGCAACTTCACCAAGATCGTCCAGCGCGTGCCGGTGCGCATCATGCTGGATGACAACGAGGCCGCGCTGGCCATGCTGCGGCCCGGCTTGTCGGTGCTGGCGCAAGTCGATTCCCGCGCCGACGCGCAGGTGCAACCATGAGCAGCAGCGTCCTGGCCGGGCCCGGGCAGGCCACGCAGCCAGCCGAGCCCGCGCAGCCGTCTGCGCCGGCGTATTCCGCGGCCTCCATGAGCACGGCTGCCAAGGTGCTGGCCTTTGCCACCATGTGCGTGGGCATGTTCATCGCCTTGCTGGATATCCAGATCGTCTCGGCCTCGCTGCGCGACATCGGCGGCGGGTTGTCGGCGGGTACCGATGAAACCGTGTGGGTGCAGACCAGCTACCTGATCGCCGAGATCATCGTGATTCCGCTGTCGGGCTGGCTGTCGCGCGTGATGTCCACACGCTGGCTGTTTGCCGTTTCGGCGGCGGGCTTTACGCTGACCAGCCTGCTGTGCGGCCTCGCCTGGAACATCCAGAGCATGATCGCCTTTCGCGCCATGCAGGGCTTCCTCGGCGGCTCGATGATTCCGCTGGTGTTCACCACCGCCTTCGCCTTTTTCGGCGGCAAGCAGCGCGTGATTGCCGCAGCCACCATCGGTGCCCTGGCCTCGCTGGCGCCCACGCTCGGGCCCACCGTGGGCGGCTGGATCACCGACAACTACTCCTGGCACTGGCTGTTCTTCATCAACCTGGTGCCGGGCATCTTCATCACGGTGGCGGTGCCGCTGCTGGTGCGCGTGGACCAGCCCAACTGGTCGCTGGTGCGTGGCGCCGACTATCTCGGCATGACGCTGATGGCGCTGTTCCTCGGCTGCCTGCAGTACACGCTGGAAGAAGGCCCGCGCTGGGACTGGTTTGGCGACGATGTGATTCTCACCACGGCCTGGATCTCGGGCATGGCGGGCGTCGGCTTTGTCTGGCGCAGCCTGACCTACGCCCATCCGGTGGTGGACCTGCGCGCGCTCAAGGACCGCAACTTCGCACTCGGCTGCTTCTTCTCGTTCATCACCGGCGTGGGCATCTTCGCCACCATTTATCTCACGCCGCTGTTCCTGGGCCACGTGCGTGGTTTCAGCGCGCTGCAGATCGGGCTGGCGGTGTTCTCGACCGGTGTGTTCCAGGTCATGTCGATCCCTGTCTATGCCTTCTTCGCCAATCGTGTGGACCTGCGCTGGCTGATGATGTTCGGGCTGGGCTGCTTTGCCTTCTCGATGTGGCAGTTCGCGCCGATTACGCATGACTGGGGCGCGCAGGAACTGTTGCTGCCGCAGGCGTTCCGCGGCATGGCGCAGCAGTTCTCGGTGGCGCCGGCGGTCACGCTCACGCTGGGGTCGCTAGCGCCGGAGCGGCTCAAGCTGGCGTCCGGGCTGTTCAACCTGATGCGCAACCTGGGCGGCGCGATCGGCATTGCCAGTTGCGCGACCATCCTGAACGACCGCACCAACCTGCATTTCCAGCGCCTGGCTGAGCACCTGAACTACAGCAACGAGGCCATGGGCGCGCTGCTGCAGGCGGTGGGCAGCAATATGGCCGCGCTGGGCCACGACGTCGCCGATGCGCAGTCCGCCGCGCTCAGGCAACTGTGGGCACTGACCTGGCGCGAGGCGCAGACGCAGACGTTTGGCGATGCCTTCCTGGTCATCATGGTGTGCTTTGCCATCGCCACCGCCATGGTGCCGCTGCTGCGCAAGGCGGGGCCGCCCATGGCGCCATCGGCCGATGCGCATTGAGGCCTTCCACACCCCGGAGATGGATCATGAACACCCGTTTAGCTAGCGCGCTGGCCTGTGCCGCGCTGTTTGCCGCCATGGCGGCCCAAACCATCCACGCCGGCACGGAGCGCCCGCGCGACGCCGGCGTGGGATGCGCCCGCGCCGACAACCGCTATTGCAAGGCGCCGCAGGGTGCGGCGGCTGGCGATGCACAAGCGCAATGGCCGGCCGCCGCGCGGCCGGCTTCGTCCACCACCCCAAGGAGCTTGTGATGAAAACCAGGGAAGTTGTGTTATGCCATCCCGTTCGCACCGCCATCGGCGCCTATAACGGTTCGCTCAAGGCCACGCCGGCGACCGAACTGGGCGCGGCGGTCATCCGCGAGACGGTGCGCCGCGCTGGCGTCGATCCAGAGCGGATCGGCAGCGTGGTCTTCGGCAATGTGATCCAGGCGGGCAACAGGATGAATCCCGCCCGGCAGGCGGCCATCGGCGCGGGCCTGCCGGTTTCGCTGCCGGCGATGACGGTCAACCGCGTGTGCGGTTCCGGCGCGCAGGCCATCGCCAGTGCCGCCGATGAAATCTGGCTCGGCCATGTCGACGTGGCGATTGCCGGTGGCATGGAGAATATGGACCAGGCGCCTTACCTGATGCCCGCCGCCCGCTGGGGCAGCCGCATGGGCGACGCGGCACTGCAGGACAGCATGCTGCGCGATGGCCTGGTGGATGCATTCTCGGGTGAGCACTCCGGCTGGCATACCGAGGACCTGGTGGCGCGCAACAAGATCAGCCGCGACGAACAGGACCGCTGGGCCGAACGCTCGCAAAGCCGCTTTGCCCGCGCGCAGGAGCAAGGCCGTTTCGTGGAGCAGATCATCGGTGTGCCCGTGAAGGCAAAGGGCGGCACGTCCACGTTCAACGTGGATGAAGCGAACCGGCCGGATACCACCTTCGAGATTCTCAGCAAGCTGCGTCCGGCGTTTCGCAAGGACGGCACCATCACCGCGGGCAATGCACCGGGGCTCAATAGCGGCGCGGCCGCCATGCTGGTCGCCGAACGATCGCTGGCCGAGAGCCTCGGGCTGGCGCCGATGGCCCGGCTGGTGGCCTATGGCGTAGGCGCCGTCGAGCCGGGCTTGTTCGGCCTTGGGCCCGTTCCGGCTGTGCGCCAGGCGCTGCAGCGCGCGCAATGGGCGCTGGGCGATGTCGAGTGGCTCGAGATCAATGAGGCCTTCGCTGCGGTGCCCCTGGCAGTGGCTGGGGAGCTCGGATTGCCGCTCGACATCATCAACGTGGAGGGCGGCGCGATCGCGCATGGCCATCCCATCGGCGCAACCGGGGCGGTGCTCACCACACGCCTGCTGTACGCGATGCGTGCGCATGGGCTACGCCGGGGCATCGTGACGCTGTGCATCGGGGGCGGGCAGGGCATTGCGCTGGCGCTCGAAGCCCTGGACTAGACGGCACCGGCGGGGACGGCATTGCGGCGTTTCAATCCAGCTATCATGTTGAAAGTATCAAGATGCCGAAGCGGAGTCCTCAACCATGCAAAGAAAAACCTTCAGGAACATGCAATGCCCCATCGCCCGCGGGCTGGAGCGGGTTGGCGAGTGGTGGAGCATGCTGCTGATGCGCGAGGCGTTCTATGGCGCGCGGCGTTTCGACGACTTCCAGAAGAACCTGGACATCGCGCCCAATATGCTCACGCGCCGCCTCACCGCGCTGGTGGAGGAGGGGCTGCTGGAGCGCCGGCAGTACTCGGAGAAGCCACCGCGCTACGAGTATGTGCTGACGCAATGCGGGCGGGATTTCCTGCCCGTGCTGCTGGCCATGCTGGCCTGGGGCAACAAGCACTTCGCGCCGGAAGGCCCCAGCGTGGAATTGCGCGACAAGGAAACCGGCAAGGTGGTCGATCCCGTGCTGGTGGATGCCGGCACGGGCGAGCGGCTGAGTTTCAAGCGGCATGCCCTGGTGGCCGGCCCGGCCGCCGCGGACGGCATGCGCCGGCGCCTGGCATCCGCCGCCGGCTTCCTCGGGGGCGCCGAGCAAGCCGGGGAGGCGGGCGACGCGGTGCTCACCGGCGACCTGCCGTAGGCGCTTTGCACTGTTAGCCACTGTTGGCCGCAGTTAACCACTGTTAAGCAAGTCGGACATTGAAGCGGGGAACGTCATGAAGATTCTGGTCCTGGGCGCTGGCGCCATGGGTGGCTACTATGGCGCTCGCCTTATGCAGGCGGGGGCGGATGTCACGTTCCTGGTGCGGCCACGGCGCGCCGAAGCGCTGGCGAGAGACGGCCTGACCGTGCGCAGCGAGCTTGGCGATATCCGCGCCGCCGTGAAGACGGTGCTGGCCGAGCACGCCAAGGCAGACTACGACCTGGTTCTGCTGGCATGCAAGACCTATGACCTGGACAGCGCGATGGCCGCGCTGGGCCCGGTGCTTTCTGCCAGCGGGGGCAAGCGCGCGGCGATCCTGCCGCTGGTCAACGGGTTGCGCGCGTATGAGACGCTGGACGCGCGCTACGGCCGCGACAGGGTGCTTGGCGGCGTGTCGTACATTGCCACCACGCTGGACGCCGCTGGCGCGGTGGTGCATCAAGGCGCGGTCGACAGGCTCATCGTGGGCGCGCGTGCCGAGTCGGCACAGGGCCTGGCCAGCGCCTTCCATGCGCTTGCGGCCAGCACGCCCGGCACGCGTGAGTTGTCACCGGCCATCGACCAGGCGCTATGGAACAAGTGGGTGATGATCTCGGCTGGTGCGCTGATGACCTGCCTGATGCGCGGCACCGTCGGCGAGATCGTCAGGACGGTGGACGGCCGGGCGCTGATGCAGCAGGCCATGGACGAATGCGCGGCGGTGGCGCGTTTGTCCGGGCACGCCTTGCCCGAGCCGGTGGCCCAAGCCATGGCCGCGCGCCTGCTGGACGAGAACTCGGCCTGGGCCGCCTCCATGATGCGCGATATCGCGCAGGGCGCGCCCCGCCTGGAGGCGTACGACATCGTCGGCGACATGGCGCAGCGTGCCGCGCGGCTGGGGCATGCGGTGCCGCTGGTGCGCATCGCCTATAGCCACCTGCAGGTCTACGAAGCGCAGCGCGCCGCGGCCTAACGCGCCGAGGCCGCCTGCGCGGCGGCGGCCGCGCGGCGCTCCCGCGCCGCACGCCGGAACATGCCCGGCCCCACGCCAAAGTACGCTTTGAAGGCGCGCCCGAAGGCGGCCTCGGAGGCATAGCCGCAATGCTCGCCGATGCTGGCCGCGGAGCCGCGGTCCAGCGTCAGCAGGCGGGCGGCCATTTCCATGCGCAAGGTGGTCACGAACTGCAGCGGCGTCTCGCCGCTGAGCTGGGCGAAGCGCCGCGCGAACGTGGCGCGCGACACATTGCACACCGCCGCCAGCGACGCCACCGACCACGGCTCGGCCGGCGCGCGCAGCACCGCATCGATCGCCTTGGACAGCCGCGCATCGGCCATCAGCGCCAGCAGGCTATGCGTGACGCCGCCCTGCGCGATCAGCGCGCGCAACAGCAGGGTCAGCAACGCGGTGGAGAGCTGCCCGATGACCGCCGCGCCACCTGGCTCGGGCGCCTGCGCCTCGTTGCGCATCATGTCGATCAGCGCATGCAGCCAGGCGCAATCGGCGCGCCGCGCGGTGGCCACACGCAGCACCGGGGGCAGGTTGCGCAACAGCACCGTGCCCGGCAAGCCCAGCACGAACGTGCCGCACAGCATGTCCAGCGGATGCGCGTCGCCGGGCATCGTCACCTCGGTCAGCAAGCCATTGAAGCGCGTCGTCTGGGCCGGCATGGCGCGGTGCGCGCCGGCGGCACCTTCGGCCCCCTCGGCCCCCTCGGGCAGGCTGCGCAGCGTATGCGCGCTGCCGTGCGGGAACAGCAGCACGTCGCCCGTATCGAGCGAGATGGCCTCCTGCGCCACCAGCGCGCGCGCCTGCCCCTTCAGGATGATGTGATACGGCAGGTGGCCGGCGGGCGCCGCCGCGTTGTCCACCCGCCAGTTGCCGGCGAAATGGCAGTGCAGGTCGACGGTGCCGGCGGGCGAAAGCATGCGCACAAGTTCGGTCAAGCTATCCATGGTGGGAACGGTGGCATCAAGACGGATACGGCGTGTTGAGACGATAGGGCAAGATAATGCGGCGATTATATGCGGTAAATCGCATATGGCGCGCCTAGACTTCAGTCCATGGAAGCAGCGCAACAAACACAGCGCGGGTCCATCAACCAACCGGAAAGGAGTGCCGTCATGTCCCGTCTTCACACCATCAACCCCGCCGAAGCCACCGGCCAGGCCGCCCAACTGTTCGCCGCCATCAAGGGCGCCGTGGGCAAGGTGCCCAACGCTTACGCGGTGATTGGCAGCAATGCCCCCGAGGTGCTGGCCCACGCGCTGCAAACCGGCGCGCTGCTCAAGAATGCTACGCTCAGCGCCCGCGAGCTCGAAGCGATCAACCTTGCCGTCAGCGAAGCGTCGGGTTGTGACTATTGCGTGGCCGCGCACACCATGACCGGCAAGATGGCCGGCTATACCGTCGAACAAACGCGTGAGCTGCGCGCCGGCGAGTACCCGCAAGACAGCAAGATCGACGCGCTGGTCCGCTTCGCACTGGCCGTGATCACGACTTCCGGCACGGTGCCTGCCGGCGTCGTCGCCAATGTGCGCGAAGCCGGCTACACCGATCGGCAGATCGTCGAGAGCATCCAGGCCATCAGCGCGATCCTGTTCACCAATATGATCAACCGCGTCAACGATACGGTGATCGATTTCCCGAAGGTGGCGTGAGAGGCGGCGGAAGGCGAGGAGATCGTGACCCGCCTTCCGTTCGGCTCGCGTCTATCGACATGCGGAATCTTTCGTTCCGCTGCGATGCCCCTGCTGTGGACAATGAGGATCACGAGCGTCATGCCTGTCTTTTCGGCAAGACATTAATCCGATCGATCCAACCAGCGTCCATTCATGTCCCGACCCCGATCCCTACTCCGCATTCTTGCCACTGGCCTGCTGCTCGGCGCCACGTTCTCCGCGCTGGCCGACACTGCCATTCTCAACGCCGGCTACGACGTCACCCGCGAGCTGTACCGTGAGATCAACCCCGGCTTTGTCGCTAACTGGAGGCAGGCGAGTGGCGAGACGCTGGTCATCAACCAGTCGCATGGCGGCTCGAGCAAGCAGGCGCGTTCGGTAGCCGATGGCCTGGAGGCCGACGTTGTGACCATGAACCAGGAGACCGATATCGATATCCTGGTGCAGCGGGGCGTGGTGGCGCAGGACTGGAAGAAGCGCCTGCCGGACAACGCGGCGCCGTACTACTCCACCATCGTGTTCCTGGTGCGCAAGGGCAATCCCAAGCGCATCCTGGACTGGGAGGACCTGGGCCGCGCTGGCGTGCAGGTGATCGTGCCGAACCCCAAGACTTCGGGCAACGGGCGCTACACGTACCTGGCGGCGTGGGGCGCGGCTATCCGCAAGGGCGGCAGCGAGGCCCAGGCGCGCGATGCGGTGGGCCGCCTGTTCCGCAATGTGCCGGTGCTCGATACCGGCGGCCGGGGCGCGACCACCAGCTTCACGCAGCGCCAGCTTGGCGATGTGCTGGCCACCTTCGAGAGCGAGGTGCACCAGATCCGCAAGGAGCTGGGAGACAGCTTCGAGGTGGTGTATCCGAGCCAGTCGATCATCGCGGAAGCGCCGGTGGCTGTGGTCGACAAGGTGGTGGACAAGCGCGGCACGCGCAAGGTGGCCACGGCCTATCTGCAATACCTGTGGTCCGATGCCGGCCAGGACGTGATCGCCCGCCAGTTCTACCGGCCGCGCTCGGCCGCGGTGCTCAAGACTCACGCGGCGCTGTTCCGGCCGATCCAGCTGTTTTCCGTCAGCGACGTGTTTGGCAGCTGGGCGCAGGCCCAGAGCCGGCATTTTGCCGATGGCGGCGAGTTCGACAAGATCTACCAGAGCCGCCTGTAAGCCAGGCGCAGGCGGCGGGTGAGTCCCGCCGCCCGCTTGCGGATGGCGTATCCGCTACGGCTTCGGGCTCAGCCCATTCAGGTGCTTGACCAGCTTGCCCAGCGTGGTGGCCTGGATCAGCAGGCTGAACACCACTACCAGGTAAGTCACGCCGATCAGCATCTCGCGGCCGGGGAACTCCGGCAGCGATAGCGCCAGCGCAATCGAGATGCCGCCGCGCAGGCCGCCCCAGGTCATGATGGTGGCCGAGTGCGGATTGAGCCGGCGGAAATTCTGCAGCGCCAGCAGCGGGATGGCCACGCTGATGCCGCGCGCAATCAGCACCACGGGAATCGCCGCCAGCCCCAGCCAGACGATATGCAGCTGCAGCGACAGCGCGATGATCTCCAGCCCGATCAGGCCAAACAGCACCAGGTTGAGCAACTCGTCCAGCAGGCCCCAGAAATTGAACAAGTGTTCGCGGGTCTTCTCCGACATCGACTTGCTGGTGCTATGGTTGCCGATCACCAGGCCCATGATGACCACCGACAGCGGCGCGGACACGTGCACCGCTTCAGCCAGGCTGTAGCCGCCGGTGGCGAGCGCCAGCGTGATCAGGATCTCGACCGGATAGCTGTCGATCCCGCGCAGCAGCACCGACGCCACATAGCCCACCACAATGCCCAGCACCACGGCGCCCAGCACTTCGCGCACCAGCGCGAGCGCCACGTGCGAAGCAGAGAATTCGGTGGCGCCGGTAGCTAGCCCCACCAGGGTCAGGAATGCCACCACCGCGGTGCCGTCGTTGAACAGCGATTCGCCCGCAATCTTGGTTTCCAGGCTTTCCGATGCGCCCGCGTTCTTGAGCACGCTGAGCACGGCGATCGGGTCGGTAGGGGAAATCAGCGCGCCGAACACCAGGCACCACAGCAGGCTGACCGGGTGGCCCAGCCACTGTGCGACATAGAAGAAGCCGAACCCGACCGCGGCGGTCGAGATCACCACGCCGACCGTGGCCAGCATGACCACGGCCCGGCGCTGGCGGCGCATGCGTGAGAGGTCGACGTGCAGGGCGCCGGCGAACAGCAGCAGGCTGAGCAGGCCGTGGAAGACCACGTCGGAGAAATCGATCTGGGCCACGAGCTTGCGGGCCTGCGCGACCATTTCAGGGTGGTTGAAGCCGAGGATGGACACGCTCAGGCAGGTCACCAGCCCGACGGCGGTGATGCCCAGGGTGTCGGGCAGCTTGATGAAGCGGTGGTTGATGACGCCGAAAATGGCGATGAGGGTGAAAAGGGCGCCAGTCCCTTGGAATACAGTCATGCGGGGAGTTCTCCTTGCAGATGGGTGATGCGGGTGTTTCAAGCATTACAAGCGTTACAAGCACTAGCAGCACTAGCAGCACTAGCAGCACTAGCAGCACTACCGGCAGTCCGCGTCGGATGCGACGCTATGTGGATTTTGTGCCACATCAACCATATCAGCAATCGGGAAATTTCTTCAAATGGCGCCCGCCTGACGAAAAAAAGAGGTTCAGCCGCCGCTGAACCCCCTTGCTTGCCTGGCTCGCCGCTGCGTCAGCGGTTCAAGCCCCGGACCCCATCACGCCGCCATGCGCCCTGGCCAGGCGGAACTGGCCTACCGCATCGGCCAGCTTGTTGGCTTGCTCATGCAGGAAACCGGCGGCCGCCGAGGCTTGCTCGACCAGCGCCGCATTCTGCTGCGTTGCCCCGTCGAGCTGGCTCACGGCCTGGTTGACCTGCGTGATGCCCACGCTTTGCTCGCTGCCGGCATTCGAGATTTCGCGCAGCACCTGCTCGACCTGCTTCACGCTGGCCACGATGCTGTTCATGGTCTCGCCGGCGTCCCGCACCAGTTCCGCGCCCGAGTCCACCTTGGCCACCGATTGGCTGATCAGTCCTTTGATTTCCTTGGCGGCCTGCGCGCTGCGCTGGGCCAGCGTGCGGACTTCGCCAGCCACCACGGCGAATCCGCGTCCCTGTTCGCCGGCGCGGGCGGCTTCCACGGCAGCGTTGAGCGCCAGGATGTTGGTCTGGAAGGCGATGCCGTCGATGACCCCGATGATGTCGTGGATCTTGGCGGAGGCGGTCGAGATTTCCTGCATGGTGGTCACCACGCGAGAGACGGCATCGCCCCCCCGGTTGGCGACCTGGGAGGCCGCGGCCGCCAGCTCGCCGGCGCGCACCGCGGCCTCGGCCGAGTTTTGCACGGTGCCGGTGAGCTCGTCCATGGCAGCCGCTGTCTGCTCCAGGCTGGCTGCGGCTTGCTCGGTACGCGAGGACAGGTCGATGTTGCCCTGTGAGATTTCGGCGGTTGCCGTGCGAACCGATTCGCTGCTGTCCCGGATATCGATCAGCACCGTGGCGAGCTTGTCGGCAAACTGGTTGAACGCGCGGGCGATCTGCGTGACCTCATCGTTGCCGTCGGCCGGCAGGCGCTTGGTCAGGTCGCCGTGTCCGGAGCCGATTTCGTCCATCGCCTCGCGCACCTGGGACAGCCGCCGGAACGCAGAGGCAGTCATGACCGAGCCGACTCCCGCGGCGAGGAAGGCCACCGCCACCAGGGTCATGAACATGGCTTGCAGCACATTGCGCAGGCCGGCCAGGGCTTCGTCCTCATCCATGGCAACCACCACTTCCCAGTCGGAGTTCTTGACCGGCTCTGCATGCAGCAGCTTGGTGGCGCCCGCGATCTTGACTGCGAGGGGCTGCTCGGGATCCGACAGGCTGGCCAGGGCGTTCGCCGTCAGGTCGGCGGACAGATCGGTGGCCGGCTTGAGGTTGAGCTTGGCGTCCGGATGCGCCACGATGCGCCCGCTCTTGTCGGCCAGGAAGGCAAAGCTGGCCGGGGTGGGGTGGATGCCGTTCACGGTGGAGGTCACGGCGTCCAGGTTCACATCGGCAGCCACCACGGCCTTCAACTGGCCATTGGCCAGCACAGGCAGGGCCAGCGTCACCACGAGCTTCTTGGTCGCGACATCTTCATACGGCTGCGTGATGACCAGCTTGCCGGCGCTGACGGCGGCCTGGTACCACGGGCGGCCCGTGGGATCGTAGTCGGCCGGGATGCCGAGGTCGCGGGAAAACACCGCATGCTTGTCCGGGTAGCCCGCATAGGCCACGACAAAGCCGCCGGATCTTTCCAGCTGCGTGACCGCGGACATGGGATCGGTGGAAAGGCTCTCCGGGGATACGGCTTGCACCATGTCGGCCCGCGCGGTCAGCCACTCGGTGATGGCTTGCGCGTTGCCTTGGGTGATGGTGGCGAGGTTTTGCCGCAGCGTGCGTTCGTCGCTGTGCTTCGTGACTACGTAGGTGATGCCGGTGGATGCCGACAAGGCGGTGACAACGATGGCGACACAGGTCGCCGTAATGCGTGTACGGAGCGAGAGAAGCATGCGCGTTGGGTAGGGGGCGGTGGTTAAAAAAGGCCTCCGACAATTTTGTTGTCGGCCAGCATGCCCCGGCTAACGGAAGGCTGGAGGGGAACTGTAGGGCTGAAACGGCAATGTGCAGACATTTCGCCGTACTAGTGCATGGCGGCGCCCCGCGGCGTGGTGAATACGCCGCTATTGCGCAACGGGACTCAGTTTCCGCACCGTCCTTACCTCAGCCGCCAACCTCAAAAAATGCCAGGAACCGACGCATGATGGGTGACAGCGCCCCGGTGCGATGCGCCACCAGCACACGGCTGGCGGCATCCTGGCCAGCCAGTGGCCGATACGTCACGCCGGGGATGCCGGTGCGCGCGTAGATCTCCGGCAGCACCGATACGCCGGCGCCGCTCGCTACCAGACCAATGATGGTGGTCGCCTCGCGCGCCTCCTGGCCGATGCGCGGGGCAAAACCCGCCCGGTTGCAAAGCGTGGTGACGTGGTCGAACAGCCCGCAGCCCAGCCCGCGGGGGAACAGCAGGAAAGGCTGTGCGGACAGCGCGCCGATATCGATCCCGGCGTCGTCCACCGGGTTTGCCAGTGCGTGCGAGGCAGGCAGCACGGCGACCAGGCGGTCGGCCAGCACTTCGTGCACGGTGACGCTGGCGGGCGGGTAGAACTGGGGCGACGGTCGCAGGAAGCCAATGTCGATCTCACCTTTCTCCAGTCCTTGCAACTGCTGGCCGGTGGACATATGCACCAGCTCCAGCATGGCGCGCGGGTGGTCCACGCGGAACTGCTGCACCGCGCGCGGAAACGCGTCCTGCATCGGCACCGAGGCGGTAAAGGCCACGCGGATCTCGCCCGCCTCGCCGGCGGCAACCTGCCTGACCACCTCGCGGGCCTGCTCCAGGTTGGCGAGCGCCGCCCTGGCCTTGTCCAGGAACAGCGTGCCCGCCGGCGTGAGCGCCACATGGTGGCGGGACCGGTCCAGCAGCGGGCTGCCGAGTTCGTCCTCCAGCGCCTTGATCTGGGTGCTCAGCGGCGGCTGGCTGATATGGAGCTTGCGCGCGGCCTCGCTGAAGCTCAGCGCTTCGGCCACGGCGACGAAATAGCGGAGCTGGCGGAAATCCATTGCTTATATCGAAGTGAAATAACAAGGGGTTTGAAAACGTATTGGACAGTATCACGGCAGCTGCCCAGAATGCACGCAAGCGGCCTTGAGCCGAACGACAAATTGCACCATCAGGAGACAACCATGCTGCGCCGCCCCTACCTTGCCGGCTTCCTGGCCGCCGCGCTCTCGCTGGCCGCCAGCGCCCAGACCTACCCGGCCAAGCCCATCCGGCTGGTCGTGCCTTATGCCGCCGGTGGCGCGGTGGACATCGTGGCGCGCTCGGTCGGGCAAAAGATGAGCGTGCTGCTCAAGCAGCCCATCATCGTCGACAACCGCCCGGGCGCCAGCACCAATATCGGCATGGAGGCCGTGGCCAAGGCCGCGCCGGACGGCTACACCATCATGATGGCGTCCAATAGCCTGGCCACCAATGCGGCGCTGTTCGCCAAGCTGCCGTTCGACCCCGCACGGGATTTCACGCCGGTGGCGCGCGTGGGACAGGCCTCGCTGGTGCTGGTGGTGCCGGCAAAATCCAGCGTGACGTCGCTCAAGGGCCTGGTTTCCCAGGCGCAGGCCCAGCCGGGCAAGTTCAGCTATGCCTCGGCCGGCAACGGCAGCTCGGGCCATCTCGCCGGCGAGCTGTTCAAGGAAGCGGCACACATCGACGTGCTGCATGTGCCTTACAAGGGCGGCGCGCCCGCGATCACCGACCTGCTGGGCGAGCGCATTTCGTTCATGCCGATCAACCCGCTCGAAGTCATCACCCATATCCGCGCCGGCACGCTGCGCGCCATCGCGGTGGCAAGCGACCAGCGCACGCCGCTGCTGCCGGACGTGCCGACCTCGCGCGAGCAAGGCTTGCCGGGCTTCACCGCCTCGGTCTGGTGGGGGCTGGTGGCGCCGGCCAAGACGCCGCCGGCCGTGATCCATGAGCTCAATACCGCCGCCAATGCTGCGCTGGCCGACCCCGATGTGCGCAAACAGCTCGCGCAACTGGGCGTAACCATCCTGCCGGGCACGCCTGAAGCTTTCGGCCAGTTCGTGCGCGGCGAAACCGCCACCTGGAACGGCGTCATCCGCAAGGCGGGCATCACGGCCGACTGAGGCCTCACGCGCATCCGACGATCCTACGATCCGACACGACCCAATACGATCCAATACGACCTAACAAGATCCAAGAGAGTCCCCATGTCCGACATCCAAGCCCAAGCCCAGCCGGACGCGCAGCGTCCCTCGATCCTGGTGGTCAGCGCGCACGCCGCCGATTTTGTCTGGCGTGCCGGCGGCGCCATCGCCCTGTACGCCGAGCGCGGCTACAACGTCAAAATCGTCTGCCTGTCCTTTGGCGAGCGCGGCGAGTCCGCCAAGATGTGGCGCCAGCCGGGCATGACCATCGAGCGCGTCAAGGCGGCTCGGCATGAAGAAGCGCAGCAGGCCGCCGACATCCTGGGCGCGACGCTGGAGTGCTTCGACCTGGGCGACTACCCCATGCGCGTGACCGACGCAGCGCTGCTACGCCTGGCCGATCTCTACCGCGCGCTGCGGCCCGAACTGGTGTTGAGCCACTCGCGCGAGGACATCTACAACTTTGACCATCCGCTCGCCACGCACGTCGCGCAGGAAGCGCGGGTCATCGCCCAGGCGCATGGCTATAAGCCCGAGGTGCCGGTGATCGGCGCGCCGCCTGTGTTCCTGTTCGAGCCGCATCAGCCTGAGCAATGCAACTGGAAGCCCGACGTGCTGCTCGATATCTCCTCGGTGTGGGAAAAGAAGCAGCGCGCCTTCGCCACCATGGCGGCGCAGGAGCACCTGTGGGAGTACTACACCCGCGTGGCGCTGCAGCGCGGCGCGCAGGCCGCGCGCAACTCCGATCGCAAGGTGAAGTACGGAGAAGGCTATGCGCGCGTGTTCCCGCAGGTAGCACAGAGCCTGTCATGAAGACCATCGCCTATCGCAACATCCTGCGCGCGGCCGCCGCGGACATCGACGCACTGGGCACCGCCGGTGTCGCCACGGTGCACGAGGCGCAGCGCCGCACCGGGCTGATGAAGCCATACATGCGGCCAATCCAGGCCCGCGCCGCCATTGCCGGCAGCGCCGTGACGGTGCTGATGCATCCCGGTGACAACTGGATGATCCACGTCGCGGTGGAACTGGTGCAGCCCGGCGACGTCCTGGTGGTGGCGCTGGTCAGCGACTGCACCGATGGCTTGTTCGGCGACCTGCTGGCCACCTCGCTCAAGGCGCGCGGCGCGCGCGGCCTGGTGATCGACGGCGGCGTGCGCGATGTGGCCACGCTCAATGCCATGGGCTTCCCGGTCTGGTCGCGGGCGGTTTCGGCGCAGGGCGCGGTCAAGGAAACCGCGGGCGCGGTCAATGTGCCGGTGGTCTGCGCCGGCGCCCACGTGCGGCCCGGCGACGTGATCGTGGCCGACGACGACGGCGTGGTGGTGGTGCCGCGCCCGCTCGCTGCCGAGACCGCGCGCCGTGCCGCCGAGCGCGGTGCCATGGAGGAGGGTAAGCGCACTACGCTGGCCTCCGGCGTGCTGGGGCTGGACATGTACCAGATGCGCGAGGCGCTGGCGGCCAAGGGCCTGGTGTACGCGGACCAGACCGTGGACTGGTACAGCGGTTTCGACGAGGCCTGACCGGGCGGCCGCAGCCGGTTCGCGATCTGGTATAAGCGTCGCAGACACAAATCCAGACACGAATCCAGGCCGGGGAACCCGATGGAACTGCGCCAGCTTCAGTATTTCGTCCGCGTGGTGGAGCTTGGCAGCATGAGCCGCGCGGCGCTCGACCTCGATATGGTGCAATCCGCCATGAGCCAGCAGATCAGCCGTCTGGAGAGCGAGCTGGCCACCCGGCTGCTGCGCCGGACCACGCGCGGCGTGACGCCCACCGAGGCCGGGCTGGCCTTCTTCCGCGAGGCTCAATTGGCGCTGCGCCATGCCGAGCAGGCCAAGCGCGCCGCCCACCATGCGCGGCTGTCCGGCACGGTCAGCGTGGGGCTGGCGCCCACCACGGCTTCGGTCATCGGAGTGCCGCTGATGCGCGCCATGCGTGAGCGCTATCCGGATGTGCGCCTGCATATGGTGGAGAGCCTGTCCGGCCACCTCGGCGCCATGCTCAACGCCCGCCAGCTCGACCTGGCCGTGCTGTTCGACACCGTTGTAGCGCGCCGCTGGAGCGTGACGCCGCTGCTTGAGGAAACCCTGTTCCTGATCCGCTCGCGCCGCGCGCTGCCGGCCGAGGTCGACGCCGAGGCGCCGCTTCGGCTGCGCATGGCGCAGTTGCGGGACGTGCCGCTGATCATGCCCACCGGCCTGCATGGGCTGCGCAGCACGCTCGATGCCGCCTTCGCCCGCGTGAAGATCGTGCCGCAGGTGGTGCAGGAGGTGGATTCGCTGGCCATGCTGATGGACGCCGTGGACCTCGGGTTTGGCGCCACCCTGCAGCCCTGGGCTGCGGTGGGGCGCTATGCCGATGCGCAAGCGCGTTTCCACCTGGCCGAGATCGCGGACCCCAAGGTGCGGCGCCAGAACGTGCTGTGCAGCCTCTCCGACGACGAACTATCGCCCGCCGCGCTGGCCTTGCGCGTGGTACTGGCCGACTGCGCCCGCGAACTGGTGCGCTCCGGCGCCTGGCGGGGGGCTCGGCTGCTTGGGCCGGAGGGATGATGCACGTGCCCCGGGGGGTATCACGATTCGTGATGCCCCCATGCGATCCGGGGGCTTAGCAGGACGCTAGCGGGCCGCTACAGTGCGGGCATCCCCACCGGAACCCTCATCGTGCTGTCCATCATTCAAATCCTGGAGCCGCCCCTGCCGGCTCTCCCGAGCCTTGCCGGAGGCGCGCACCCATGATCGACGTCCTGGTCATCGGCGGCGGCAATGCCGCCTTGTGCGCGGCCCTGATGGCGCGCGAAGCCGGCGCCAGCGTGCTGCTGCTGGAAGCCGCGCCCCGCGAGTGGCGCGGCGGCAACTCCCAGCACACCCGCAATCTGCGCTGCATGCACGACGCGCCGCAAGACGTCCTGATCGAGGCCTATCCCGAAGAGGAGTACTGGCAAGACCTGCTTAAGGTCACCGGCGGCCTGACCGACGAGCGCCTGGCCCGCCTGGCCATCCGCGCCTCGTCGACCTGCCGCGACTGGATGCGCAGCCACGGCGTGCACTTCCAGCCGCCGCTGTCAGGCGCGCTGCATGTGGCGCGCACCAATGCCTTCTTCATGGGCGGCGGCAAGGCGCTGGTCAACGCGTACTTCCGCAGCGCCGAAGCCCTTGGCGTCAAGGTGCGCTACAACGCCCCGGTGGACGCCATCGAGCTGGACGGCGGGCGCTTCAAAGCCGCTCGCATCGGCAGCGAGCGCATCGAGGCGCGCAGCTGCGTGCTGGCCGCCGGCGGCTTCGAGTCCAACCGCGCATGGCTGCGCGAGGCCTGGGGCCAGAACGCCGATGGTGACTGGCCGGCCGACAACTTCCTGATTCGCGGCACGCGCTTCAACATGGGCGTGCTGCTCAAGTTCATGATCGAAGCCGGCGCCGACGCCATCGGCGACCCTTCCCAATCGCACTGCGTGGCCATCGACGCGCGCGCGCCGCTGTACGACGGCGGCATCTGCACGCGGGTGGACTGCGTCTCGCTGGGCGTGATGCTCAACCGCAATGCCGAGCGCTTCTACGACGAAGGCGAGGATTTCTGGCCCAAGCGCTACGCCATCTGGGGGCGGCTGGTCGCGCAGCAGCCCGGACAGATCGGCTATTCGATCATCGACGCCAAGGCCGTGGGCCGCTTCATGCCGCCCGTGTTTCCGGGGGTGCGCGCCAACACGCTGCCGGAACTGGCGCGCCAGCTCGGGCTGGACGAGGCCACCTTCATGCGCACCATCGAGGCTTACAACGCGGCGTGCCGTGTCGGCACATTCGACCACACCGTGCTGGACGACTGCCACACCGAGGGCATCGCCCCGGCCAAGACCCACTGGGCGCGGCCGATCGATACCGCGCCGTTCTTCGGCTACGCCCTGCGCCCCGGCATCACCTTTACCTACCTCGGCCTCAAGGTGAACGAGCACGCCGCCGTGCACTTCGGCGGCAAGCCCAGCGCCAACCTGTTCGTTGCCGGCGAGATGATGGCCGGCAACGTGCTCGGCAAGGGCTATACGGCAGGTGTCGGCATGGCCATCGGCACCGCCTTCGGGCGCATCGCCGGCACCCAGGCCGCCGCCGCCGCGCTCGGGCGGCCAAACCGCAACGCATTCCAGGAAGAGCAGCATGCAACATCTTGAAGCGCTGACGCGCGAAGCGGCGGCACTGGCCCAGGGCGCGCTGCCGCTCAGCGGGGACGAGGCCGAGGTGGGCCGCGTCATGCAGATCTGCAATGCCTGCCGTTATTGCGAAGGTTTTTGCGCGGTGTTTCCCGCCATGACGCGCCGGCTGGAGTTCGGCAAGGCCGATATCCACTACTTGTCCAACCTGTGCCACAACTGCGGCGCTTGCTATCACGCCTGCCAGTACGCGCCACCGCACGAGTTCGCGGTCAACGTGCCGCAGGCCATGGCCAAGGTGCGGGTCCAGACGTATTCCGACTACGCCTGGCCCGCCGCGCTCGGTAGCCTGTACCGCCGCGCTGGCCTGGCCACCGCGCTGGCGCTGGCAGCCGGGCTGGCGTTGTTCCTGGCGATGGTGCTTGCCATGCGTGGCAGCCTGCTGCACGCACCGCTGGCCGGCAACTTCTACGCCATCTTCCCGCACAACCTGCTGGCGGCGATGTTCGGCCTGGTGTTCGGCTGCGCGGTGCTGGCGCTGGGCGTGGGCGTGACGCGCTTCTGGCGCAGGGTCTCGCCCGGCGAGCTGCAAGGCGAGGCGCGCGGCCCGGCCATCGGCGGCGCCGCGCACGATGCATTGCGGCTGCGCTATCTGGACGGCGGCCACGGCCAGGGCTGCAACAACGCGGACGACACGTTCACGCTGTGGCGCCGGCGCTTCCACCATTTCACGTTCTATGGCTTCATGCTGTGCTTTGCCGCCACGGCGGTCGCCACCCTGTACCACTACCTGCTGGGCCTGCATGCACCGTATGCGCCCACCAGCCTGCCGGTGTTGCTGGGCACGGCCGGCGGCATCGGCTTGCTGATCGGCCCGGCGGGCCTGCTCTGGCTCAACCTGAAGCGCGACCCGCGCACCGGCGATGCCGCTCAGAAGCCGATGGACCGCGGCTTTATCGCGCTGCTGTTTTTCACCGGCCTGACGGGGCTGGCGCTGCTGGCCTGGCGCGACACCGCGGCCATGGCGCTGCTGCTGGCGGTGCACCTGGGCGTGGTGATGGCGTTGTTCCTGACGTTGCCTTACGGCAAGTTCGCGCACGGCATCTACCGCTGCGCGGCGCTGCTCAAATGGAATATAGAAAAACGCCGGCCCGGCAGCCTGGCGCTTGGTCGGCCCGATTGAGGTGTTGTGGGCTGGACGTCAAAAGCAACTGCAGTTTCACCACCCCTGCGGGGCGGCGACCTACTTTCTTGTCTTGCCAAGAAAGTAGGCAAAGAAGGCGC